>JBFXKJ010000001.1:0-76968 GCA_050173895.1 Mangrovibacterium sp.
TATAACCCGTATGACCAGAAGGTATTGATATCTTCAGTCCGGCTGGCTTCGGGCGATCATTCCGGCATTAAACTGAATATTAACGGAGTGGCGGCAAACGAACTGTACGACGTCGAAATTCCGCCCAATGACAGTATCTATATTTTTATTGAAACGAACGTCGGTTTTGACAAGGAGAATCTTTCACTGGTCATGAAGGATTCGATTGAGTTTACTACGAACGATAATTTGCAGGATGTGGACCTGATGGCCTGGGGCCAGGATGTGCATTTTGTGCCGCCGAGCCTGTCGGGAAACATAAACTGGACCGCGGAAAAACCGTACCTGGTCAGTTCCGGCACCAGGGTTGAACGGGGTTCGGTTTTGACGATTGGCCCGGGAACACGGGTATTTTTCCACAAAGGAACGGGTCTGTACATAAGAGGAAAGGTAATCGCAGAAGGAACCGTGTTGCAGCCTGTTGTCTTTCAGGGCGACCGCCTTGAAGATCTCTACCGGAACCTGCCCGATCAGTGGAACGGAGTGGTCCTGTTTTCGGGAAGCCAGGAGAATGTATTCAATCATGTTGAAATCAAAAATGCCAATATCGGCTTGCAGGTCGGCCACATTGGAGATGAAGGCTCAGCCTCTGCGACAATTTCCAATTCAAAAATATATAACCACGGTTACGCCGGAATTTTTGCACTGCGCTCCAAAGTCAGAGCCTATAACACGGTGATTGCGAATTGTGGCTTATATGGCGCAGCTCTGCTCGTGGGCGGAGACTATGAATTCTATCACAGTACAATCGCTAATTACCGGAGCAGATTCTCTTCTGAGATCCGTTCGACTGCTTCGCTGATGGTCTCCGATCATGTGATCGTTGACAACAGGGAAGAAAAGGTCACTTATACCGGGGATCTTAATAAAGCTTATTTCGCAAATTGCATCATTGCGGGGGATATTCCCGGCGGGAATGAGCTGGAACTTGCCCGTTCGGGGGAAGCCATTTTTAACTTCAGGTTCGATCATTGCCTTATCCAACTGAGCGATACCTTCAATATTTCATCTGCAAATCATTATAACAAGATTATTAAAGGGGCTGACCCCCGGTTCCACGATCCGCTCCGGGAAATGATTTTCGAACTGGATTCGCTGAGCCCTGCAAAAGACGCAGGTTCCCGGGAGATTGCCGGCCTTTTCCCTTATGACCTGCTCAACCAGAGCCGTACCAGCGACAATGCTCCTGATCTGGGTGCCTATGAACGCGTTGAAAAGAAGACTGAATAGGGGATGGCTGTTCGCCCTGCTTTTTTCCCCCGTCTCTTCGCTGATTGCCCAACAGGCAAATCATACGCAGGAAATTCATTTGATCTTTTATAACACCGAGAACTTTTTTGATCTCCGGAATGACAGCCTGACTCAGGACGACGAATTTTCGCACGGCGCAGCCCGCGGCTGGAATAAAGTCCGCTTTGAGAAAAAAAGAAATGACCTGGCCCGCACAATCCTGGCTTCATGCGGCTATTCACCTCCCGCAGTTGTTGGTCTGGCTGAAGTGGAGAACCGTTATGTTTTGGAAACCCTAACCGGAGACGGACCTCTTGCCGGTGTGAACTACCGCGTGATCCATAAAGATTCGCCTGATGACCGGGGAATCGACCTGGCTGTCCTTTACAGGTCCGATCTGGTTCGCCCTTTCCGGTACGACTGCATTCCCCTTCGCGACAGCGAAGGAAAAATCATGTCGACCAGGGAAATCGTGTATGCCGCTTTCATCACGACTACCGGCGATACCCTGCACGTGGTTTTTAACCACTGGCCATCCCGCTACAGAGGACAAGCGGAGACTGAACCGGAACGAATGACTGCCGCACTGACATTACGTCAGTTTCTTGACGGGCTTCTGGCTTCTTCGGTGCCGCGATATATTGTCATTATGGGAGACTTCAATGATCAGCCGGGAAACAGGAGCCTTACAGAAGGACTGGGCGCCAGGGGAGCCGGCACAGCAGGCAGGCCGGGGGAGATATTGAACCTTTCTGCCGGATGGAAATCCGGAGGTACCCTGAAATACCGGCAAAGCTGGCAGATATTTGACCAGATTCTCATATCCGGTTACCTGCTTGATCAGGGCCCCGTCCAAACAAAACCGGAATGGGCGGCGATCGTTTCACTTCCTTTCCTCCTGGAAAAAGATCCGGCTTTTAAGGGCACGCGTCCCTTCCGGACGTATTTGGGATACCGGTACCACGGCGGGATCAGCGACCATCTTCCCGTCAGGCTTAAAATCCTGTTGCGTCACTGATCTTTTACAGAACGAAGCCCGAGTTCGCGGCCTTTGTTGAGCATGTAGCCGTATGCATCCTCATGATCGTTCCTGATTTCTCCTTCCAGAATAGCTTCCTTTATGGCGGTCTTAATGATGCCCACCTCCCTGCCCGGCTGAAGCCCGAAAACCTGCATGATCTCTTCTCCGGAAACCGGCGGCTGAAAGTTCCGGATATGATCGCGCTCTTCCAGATCTTTCAGCTTTTCGCGGACAATCCGGAAATTTTTCAGATATAGTTTTACTTTTTCCCGGTTCTTCGAAGTGATATCTGCTTCGCACAGGGTCATCAGATCGTCGATGTCGTCGCCGGCCTCGAAAAGCAGCCTGCGGATGGCCGAATCAGTTACTTCCTCTTCCGAAAGTGTGATGGGCCTCATGTGAAGGGACACCATTTTCTGCACATATTTCATTTTCTCATTCATGGGAAGCTTCATCCTTCGGAAAATACCGGGAATCATCTTTTCCCCCACGTGGTTGTGCCCGTAAAATGTCCATCCGGCCTCCGGGCTATACCGCCTCGTCTTTGGTTTGGCAATATCGTGCAGAAGAGCCGACCAGCGCAGCCATAAACTATTGGTGTGGGGGGCGATCCGGTCAAGCACCGTCAACGTATGGAAAAAATTATCTTTGTGACCGATCCCGTTCACTTCTTCAATGCCCTTCATCCGGTGCAGTTCCGGAAATATCTTTTCCAGAAGGCCGGTTTTGTCAAGCAGAAGGAAACCTTTCGAGGGCTTTTCAGCCATTATGATCTTGTTCAGTTCGTCGATGATCCTCTCCTGTGAAACAATTTGTATCCGGTCCCGGTTTTTTCCGATCGAATGCAGCGTGGGTTCTGCGATGGTAAAATCCAGTTGTGTGGCAAAGCGAATGGCCCGCATCATCCTTAGCGGATCATCCGAGAAGGTAACTCCCGGGTCCAGCGGCGTGCGGATAAGTTTCCGGTTCAGGTCCCCGATCCCGTCGAAAGGATCAACCAACTCTCCGAAATTGTTTTTATTCAGGCCGATGGCCAATGCGTTAATTGTAAAATCACGCCTTTTCTGATCATCCTCAAGCGTGCCGTTTTCTACGACCGGTTTGCGGGAATCATGGCTGTAAGACTCCTTGCGCGCCCCTACAAACTCAATTTCCAGGTCTTCCCACCTGATCATCGCAGTCCCGAAGGTCTTAAATACGCTTACCCGCGTATGCCGCCCAAGGCGCCGGGCAACTTTCTCCGCCAGCTCAATCCCGCTGCCCAGACTTACCACATCAATATCCTTCGATTGCCGGTGAAGAAACAAATCCCTCACAAAACCGCCAATCACAAAACAGGATTGCCCCAGTTGTCCGGCTTCTTCTGAAATAATTGAAAATATAGGTTGCGTTAAATATTTCTCCATTCCTTATTCAAGCTTGCATACATCCATTTCCATTACCATTTGTTATATAAAAAAGATGATGCTGTTTTGTTTGAAAACCGTGACAAAATTACAATTTTTCGGCCGATTCTGAATTTGTTTTTGTTCCCGGCTTTTTACACGGGAAATCCTTCTCCGCATAAGCGCCCGTTGATGACTCAGCAGCGGTTTAACTGACCCTCATGACAGCCTGCCCAATATGGCATAGATATTGATATCAAAATATAAAACAATTTATATATTTGCATATTTAAAATTTACAATTATGTTGGAACATTTGACCAAAGAAACCTTCAAGGAAAAGGTTTTTAATTACGAGCAAAATAAAGAATGGAAGTTTGAAGGTACCAGACCCTGCCTGATTGATTTTTATGCTGACTGGTGCGGTCCGTGTAAGATGGTTGCTCCGATTCTGGAGGAGTTGCAGAAAGAGTATGGTGATCGTCTCGATATTTACAAAGTTGATACGGAAGATCAGCGCGAACTGGCCTCCATGTTTGGTATCCAAAGCATTCCGTCGTTGTTGTTTGTGCCGGTAGATGCACAGCCTCAGATGGCAATGGGTGCATTGCCCAAGCAGACCTTTGAACAGGCTATTTCTGAAGTTTTAAAAGTTCAGAAACCGGTAAATTAATTATTGGCAGCTCTTTCCCTGACCGGCGTCCAGCTTTTCCAGCACTTTTTCGAGTTGGATACCCCTGGATCCTTTGATCAGAATAAGGCTGTCGGTCAGTGGTTTTTGACTGGCAAGGTAGCCGGCCAGCTGCGTGCTGGTTTCAAATTTGATGGCAGAGGCTGCATCGACCGTTGAAAAGTGGCTGCCAACCAGGAAAACGGAACAGAGGTCTTCATTTTTGATCAGATCGGCAATCTTCTGGTGCTCTTCACGGGCATAGCTGCCAAGTTCGAGCATGTCGCCGAGAATAAGAACCTTCCTGGGATGGCTGATCGCAGCGAAGTTTTTGAGTGCGGCTGTCATGCTGGTGGGATTGGCATTGTAGGCGTCCATAATAATTCGGTTTGAGCCTTTTTGCATCAGTTGGGAGCGGTTATTTCCCGGTTCATATAATTCAATGGCTTTTTGAATGTCGGTGGGCCCGACCCCAAAATGAAGGCCGATCCTTGCAGCAGCGAGGATATTTTCAAAGTTATAGCTGCCCACCAGTTTTGACCTCAGGTAAAGCCAGCCTTTGGGGAAGAGCGCGCGGACCGTCAAATACCAGCTCCCTTCTTCGGGAATGCCCCGGAGTTCGGCTTCCCCGGTGGTGCCAAAACTGAGTTGTTCGAGTCCGGCAGCCTGTCTGACCAGCAGTTCGTTGTCTGTGTTGATGAAACATTTTCCTCCGTTGTCACGAAGGAAGCCGTACAGCTCCGATTTGGTTCGGACCACCCCTTCAAAGGAGCCAAAGCCTTCGAGGTGTGCTTTCCCGATGTTGGTGATGATCCCGTAATCAGGTTCTGCGATCTGGCAGAGCGCGGCGATTTCGCCGGGGTGATTGGCCCCCATTTCAATAATGGAAAGTTCCGTTTTGGAGTCCATGCCCAGCAAAGTAACCGGCACGCCAATGTGGTTATTCAGGTTACCCTGCGTCGCCGTGACCTGATATTTTCGACGCAACACGGTTGCGATCAGTTCTTTGGTGGTCGTTTTCCCGTTGGTACCCGTAATCGCAATCACGGGAACACGCAGTTTACGACGGTGATAATTGGCCAGTTGCTGAAGGCATTCCAGTACGTTCTTCACCAGGATCAGTCGCGGATTTCCTGCAGCTGTTGCCGGATCATCAGTAATGGCATAGGCGGCCCCCTGAGCAAGCGACTCTGCCGCGAACCGGTTCCCGTCAAAATTCGGTCCCTTCAGGGCAAAAAAGATGCACCCGTCAGGCAGGTTGCGGCTATCAGTCGAGATGACCGGATGCTCCCGGAAAAGCGTGTATAAATCGTCAATATCCATCATGGCATAACGGGTTGAAGCTTGCGCACAAATATAACGGTTTGTCCGGTCAATGGTTTTCCTTTGGGAAATTTTGATAATTTTGAACCGTGATCATTTTATCTTTAGCGAAAAATTAATGACGATATGCATCAATTTCGGATAGGATTCGGTTATGACGTCCATCGGCTCGAGGAAGGAGAAACGCTGTGGCTTGGAGGAATTTTGATTCCCCACCTGAAGGGAACTGTTGCCCATTCTGACGGAGACGTTGTCATCCACGCCGTATGCGACGCCCTGTTAGGGGCTGCCCGCATGCGGGATATCGGTTATCACTTTCCTGACAACTCCGGCGATTTTAAGAACATTGACAGCAAAATATTGTTAGGAAAAACACATGAACTCATCAGAACGAAGGGATATTCGATCGAAAATATGGATATTACCATTGCAGCCCAGAAGCCTAAACTGAAAGATTACATTCCTCAGATGGAGGAGACGATGGCCGGTGTGCTTGGACTGGAGCCGGAAGTAATATCGGTCAAGGCCACCACAACGGAGCAGTTGGGCTTTGAGGGCAGGGAAGAGGGCATATCAGTCTATGCAGTGGCGCTGCTTGGCAGGAATACCTGAATAGTCCCGGAGAACTGACAGTTAAACAGGATAAGTTATGAAGAAAACATTGGTCATAGGAGCAAGCGAGAACCCTGAACGCTACTCCAATAAAGCGATACGAAAATTGCGTGCACACGGACATCCCGTGATTGCCCTTGCGCCCCGTTCAGGAAAAACCGAAGATGTGGTCTTTGAAACCGAACAGAAAGATTTTCCGGGAATCGATACGGTGACCCTTTATGTGGGCCCTCAGAACCAGGATGGCATTGTGGATTATGTTCTTCGCCTTCGGCCACGAAGAGTGATTTTTAATCCGGGTACCGAAAATCCTGCGTTCGAAGAAAAGCTCCGCAGTGAGGGGATTATCGCCGAAGAAGCATGCACCCTGGTTTTACTTGGAACAGGGCAGTTCTGAATGTTCCGCGAATTTACAGATGAAGGTGAACTCAGGGAGCTGATCAAAAAGGAAACAGCCGTCCTTGTTCTCTTTAGTTCACGTAACTGCCAGGTTTGCCACGCACTCAAACCCAGGCTCAGGGAGATGATCGCACAATCGTTCCCGCTGATCACCATGGTTCCGGTTGAAACAGAGCAAATACCTGTTCTTGCAGCCGAAAACCGGGTTTTTACGGTGCCCGTCGTTCTTGTCTTCTTCGGAGGACGGGAATTTATTCGAAAGACGGGAAGTTTTTCATTGGCGGAACTTCATTCCGAAATTGACCGTTTGTACCAACTGATGTTGTCATAATTTTGTTTGATATCAAACAAATTGATTATTTTAGCTGGAAAATTCTTCGAGTTGAAGGGAATCCTGTATAAACTATTTTTTGTTTATCTGCTCATTGTTCTTGCCGGAGAGAGCAGCATAGCGCAGTCTGCAAAGATCGACAGCCTTAATAGGTTATTGCCCGGTCAGAAAGGAAAACAACTTGCAGATACATACTTCCGGTTATCCCGGGCGTGGAGTTACATTGATCCGTCTAAAACCATTGAATTTGCCCGGAAAGGAATGGCCATAGCCAGGGAAAACAAAGATGAGGGACAGGAGTGTTATGCAAATCTGCTGTTGGGAACAGGTCATCTGCTGTCCGGAAATTTCGAAGCCGGGAAGCCATTTGTGGATCAAGGGCTTGAGCAGGCACGCCGGCTGGGTTCTCAGGAATATCGGTGTATCGGATTAAACTCCCTGGCGGTGTATTCTATGAACAAGGGTAATTATGGTGAAGCCGATAAGCTTTTCAGGGAATCCCTTCAATTAGCCGAGTCAGCCAATTTCCCTGAGTTGGCGGCAAATTCCACGATGAATCTTGGCGCGATACTCACGTCAAAAGGAGACCACGCCAATGGTCTGAAGTTTCTGCTTCAGGCGCTGGCATATTATGAAGACAAAAAGGAAGAACGACTGATCGCCCGGATCTACAATAATATTGCGGTGAATTATCATAGCTGGAAAGACTACGACCAGGCCCTGAGTTATTACAGAAAGACCCTGGCCTCATACAGCAGGTTGAATGACTTTGTTGGTCTGGCAGCAGCATCCAATAATATCGGTGAGATTTACAAGGATAAACAGGAGTTTGAAAAAGCGTTGCCCTATTATCACAGGACGGTTCAGATTGCCGACAGCACGAAGATTGGAGAGTTTTACAAATCGTACGGATGGATTGGTTTGGCTGAAACGTATTTATTAATGGGGGAATATGAGTTGTCTCTTCAGAATGTAAAACTGGCGCTGGAAATCTTTCGAAAATCAGGAATGCAGGAAGGCATCACTCATGCGAAGCTAGTCCTTGCCCAGGTTTACCTTCACCGGAAAATGTACGGAGAGGCTATTCAGGAAGTTGATTCAGCCTTGCTGCTTGCCCAAACTATCGGACTCCTGGAGATGCAGCAGAAAGCCCTGAAAGTTAAATCGATCGTTTATGCGACCCAAAACCGTTACCACGATGCCTATGAAACGTTAAAAAGCTCCGTTCAGATAAATGATTCGCTCTATAAGGAAGAACAGGTCCGGGAGCTTGCCAGATTGCGGGGAACCCTTGATGTTTCGGAAAAAAACAGCGAAATTCAATTGCTTTTGAAGGACAACGAAATTAAGGACTTGCGGATTAAGAAACAAAAAACCCAAACCCGTTATCTTTTTGCACTGATCGCCCTGCTGGTAGCTTTGTTCATTATCATGCTGATTTACATTCGCTCACGGAAGCGGCTGAACGTACAAATGCAGGATAAAAATGAGCGCATCAATGAACAGCGGCTTGAACTTCTTAAGGTAAATGCGACAAAGGATAAGTTTTTGTCAATAATAGGGCACGATTTGCGCAATCCGATTGGGGCGTTCAAAGATGTGACCGGACAGCTCGCTGATTTTCCGGAAATGTTTCCTGACGGAACGCGTCAGCAGGTAATCAGAGAATTGCGCGATGAGGCAGAGCGGACTTATTTTTTGTTGGAGAACCTGCTCTCGTGGGCAAAAAATCAAAAGAACAATATCAGCTACCGTCCGGAGAAGCTGAATCTGGCCGTGTTGGTTGAAAACAACATCCTTCTGAATTCAAGACCGGCCGAAAGGAAGCAGATCGGCATTCATTCGGAAGTTCCGCCGGGGATTGGCGTTGTTGCCGATCACAATATGGTGAATCTTATTTTGCGTAACCTCATTTCAAATGCGATTAAGTTTACCGGGAAGGGTGGCGAGATCCGTATTTCGGCAAAGGAGAAGAATGGCCTGGTTGAAATAGCGGTGGCAGATAATGGTGTAGGCATCCCTAAAGAGAATATCCCGGCTTTGTTCCAGGAGGTCAATCATATTTCCACCTACGGGACGAACCAGGAAAAAGGATCGGGAATAGGTCTGCTGCTCTGCCGGGAATTTATTGAAATGCACGGCGGAAGCATTCACGCCACATCCAAAGTGGGTGAGGGAAGTACCTTTTTATTTACATTGCCGGGGCATAAAACTTCGCAAAGTGTGGCTTCTGAAGCCTATAACTCGTAAAAAAAGATAACTTTACGGGAAATTTAAATTTTTTTCGTGATAAACAATTAGAAAACAAAGCAGAAATTATGAAGAAGACCTGGATCATTTTAGGCATTATTGTCGTTGTCGTGGTTTTAATTTATTCATCGGTTAAGGGCACCTATAATACGATGGTGACCATGGATGAAGCGGTATCAGCGGCCTGGGCCCAAGTGGAAAATGTCTATCAGCGCCGTGCAGATCTGATTCCCAATCTGGTTAATACTGTGAAGGGCTATGCCGCTCACGAACAGGAAACGCTGCAGTCAGTGATCGAAGCACGATCGAAGGCCACTTCCGTTAATATCAATCCCGCCAATATGGATCAGCAGGCACTTCAACAGTTTCAGTCCGCACAGGAAGGCTTGAGTTCTGCGCTGAGCCGGCTGATGGTTGTTGTTGAACGATATCCTGATCTGAAAGCCAATCAGAACTTTATGGACCTGCAGGCTCAGCTTGAAGGTACTGAAAACCGGATCGCCGTTGAACGCAAAAAGTTTAACGACAGCGCCAGGGCTTTCAATACCTATATCCGGAAATTCCCCAAGAATATCTATGCCGGGCTGTTCAATTTTGAGGCGAAAGCTTATTTTGAAGCCGAAAAGGGAGCAGAAAAGGCGCCTGAGGTTAACTTTTAATTAGTAATAGCATGTTGGCATCGAACTTCTTTACAGACGAAGGGAAAAGGAAAATAACGGAAGCGATCCGGATGGCAGAGCTGGACACGTCGGGTGAGATCCGTGTGCATGTGGAAGGGCATTGTAAAGTGGATGTGCTGGATTGTGCTGCATACTGGTTTAAGAAACTCAGGATGCATAAAACAGCTTTGCGAAACGGCGTTCTGTTTTATCTGGCAGTCAATGACCGGAAATTCGCCATTCTCGGCGATGCCGGAATTAACAGCAAAGTGCCGGAGAATTTTTGGGAAACGATCAGGGAACACATGAAGTCTAAATTCGTTGACGGGCAGTTTGCCGATGGACTGGCAGAGGGAATTCTGATGGCGGGGGAACAGTTGAAAACTCATTTTCCTTACCAGACGGACGATACCAATGAGTTGTCGGACGATATTTCCTTTGGCTGATTGTTTTATGCACTTACTGAAAAACAATGATTAACGTATCGAAATGATCAAAAATATTCTATTCTTTCTGGCTGCCTTGCTTTGTATTCCTGCTTTTGGGCAGGAAATTCCGGAACGGCCTGATCCTCCGCGGCTGGTGAACGATTTTGCCGGTGTGCTGGATGCCGGGCAGGCTGCCCAACTGGAAGAACAATTAGCGGCTTACGCCCGGCAAACAACCACACAAATCGTCATTCTGACGGTCCCCACACTGGATGGAAACGATATCGCAGACTATGCCTTTCAGGTAGGGGAGAAATGGGGAATCGGGCAGAAAGGCAAGGATAACGGTGTGATTATCGTGTTTAAGCCCAAAACTGCAGAAGAAAGCGGGCGGGTATTTGTAGCCGTGGGCTATGGCCTGGAGAGTGTGATCCCGGATGCCGTGGCAAACCGGCTGATCGTGGAAAATGAGATGATACCCCGGTTTAAGGAGGGCGATATATACGGTGGACTGGCCAATGCCTCCCGGGTCATTATGGGACTGGCCAGTAAGGAGTTTACCCCTCAGCAGTATCAGGAAAAAGTCGCCGGAAACGGTGGTGGAGGGCTCCCATTTGTTGTGATCCTGATTATTATATTCTTTATAATCAGCATCTTCCGTGGACGACGCAGGTATTATACCGGCGGAAGCAATCTGCCGTTCTGGCTCTTACTTGGGAGCATGATGGGCTCGGGACACCGCAGCGGCTCGTGGGGCGGTTTCTCCGGCGGAGGAGGCGGCTTCGGAGGAGGCGGCGGCGGCTTTGGCGGCTTTGGTGGCGGAAGCTTTGGCGGCGGCGGCGCAGGCGGAAGCTGGTAACTCACCCGAGAAATGCCTTTCTGAAAGCAATATGTAGATGACGAAGCATAATGTAACAATCACCGATCTGGCCAGGGAACTGAACATTTCTCCATCTACGGTGTCCAGAGCTCTGAGTAATCATCCTGCCATCAGCGGGGAGACCAGGAAAGCGGTGACTGAACTGGCCAGGCGCTTAAATTATAAACCGAATCTTCAGGCTCTTAATTTATTAAAGAAAAAAACCAACACGATCGGGGTGGTCATCCCCGATATTACCAGCTATTTCTATTCTTCCATCATTACAGGAATACAGGATTTCTTTAATCCGCTCGGCTATAATCTGATCCTCGGCCAATCGAACGAATTGTACGAGGAGGAACTTAAGATCATTCATACCTTCACATCAGTGCGTGTCGACGGCATCCTGATCGCTCCGGCGTCGAACACAACGAACGTCAGTCATTTGAAAGAACTGGCCGAAAGTCGCATCCCTCTGGTCATTTTTGACCGTGACTGTGAAGAGATCAATGTCGATAAAGTATTCGTGAATGAGTACAACGGCGCTTTTCAGGCGGTTGATTACCTGATCCGGTCAGGATGTTCCAGGATTGCCCACCTCGGCGGGGCGAAAACAATCTCGACTTCGAGGCACCGGATGCAGGGTTATCTCGACGCCTTAAGCAGAAATTCGATCCCGGTCCTGGATGAATTTATTGTCATCTGCGACGGGTTTACTCCTGAGGACGGGGCAAAGGCAGTTAAAAAACTTTTGGGTCGGGCCGATATCCCTGACGCTGTGTTTGCTGTGAGCGACAGCGTTGCCATTGGCGCCATGCACGCCATCAAGGAAGCCGGAATCAGCATTCCGGAACAGATTTCAGTGGTCGGATTTGATGACATTCTCTATTCTTCCTGGTTTAAGCCGTCGCTGACAACCGTTTGGCAGCCCGTTTATGAAATGGGACTGCTGTCGGCCCGGATCCTGGCAAAGAGAATTGATGAAAATGAAGACGACTTTAAGCCCCGGACCGAAACACTTTTTCCTGAACTGGTGATTCGGGGCTCCTCCCGTCCGCCGAACGGAGCAGTCTGATCAGATTTAAGCAGTTCTTATGCAAACCTTTGCATAACATTCCCTGTCATTTCCGAGCCTTTAAACTTTTTTTAGTGGTATTTTTAGTTGAAAATAGAGACTAAAATTTAGTTAAAGGATTTATGCTGGTTTCTCCTAGGATTCTGTTCGACAATTGTTACGGGAAGTACGGTATCGCCGCGGTGAATGTGTTCACCATGGAGCAGGTACTGGGGCTGTTCTCTGCAGCACAAAGGGCAAATGCCCCGTTTATTGTTCAGATCACTCCCGTTGCCCGAAATTATGCCCATCCGGTCATGATGAGAAATATGGTGGCTGCTGCTTCTCTGATCTATCCCGATACCTGCTTCGCGGTTCATCTGGACCACGGCGATGAAGATCATGCGAGGAATGCAATCAAATCGGGCGATTATACCTCAGTGATGATCGATGCGTCGCATGAAGCCTTTCGGGAAAATGTGGAAAAAACAAGGCGCATTGTTGCTGAAGCCAGACCCGGAGGCATTTTTGTTGAGGCCGAGTTAGGAGTATTGAGCGGGGTAGAGGATGACCGGAGTGTGGATGAAAACAAAAAGCGCTATACCCAACCGTCAGAAGTTGAGGAATTCGTCAGCGAGACCGCATGCAACAGCCTGGCCATTGCGGTTGGGACCAGCCACGGCGCCTATAAATTTTCAGGCCGGCAGGGTCTTCAGTTTGACATTTTGGAGGAAATCCAGCAACGCCTGCCGGGTTTTCCCCTTGTCCTTCACGGTGCTTCTTCCGTGAAAACGGATGAGATCATTCGGATCAATGCTGCCGGTGGCAGGCTGGGTACCAATGCCCAGGGCGTTGATCCTTCAGAGCTCCGGAAAGCCATTGGTTATGGCGTCTGTAAGGTAAATATAGCTACCGATCTGCGGTTAATCTGGACCCGTGTACACCGGGAATTTTTCCGTGATCATGCCGACTTGTTCGACCCGGTGATCCCGGGTAAAGACTACATCCGGGAAATTGAGGCAGGCATGCTTGAAAAATTTGAGCTGCTGGGTTCAGTTGGCCGGTCAGCATCTTTAAAAAGTTAAATTATGAAGATCAGTTCAAAGTACCCGCTCCTGGCGAAGCCAATCGGGACAACGGGAATTTATCAAAGCGTTTTAAGGGAAGAAGCGGGTTGGCAGTACCTGAATTTTCAGGCAAGGCTGATGAAAAAAGCTGAGGTCTGGGAAGGGGATACAGGTGAAAATGAATACGGGATCATCCTTCTGGGAGGGGATTATTCGGTTACAACCGACAAGGGAAGCTGGAGAACCGTGAACGGAAGGAAAGACGTGTTCAGCGGCATTGCCCATACGCTTTATCTGCCACGGCATACCGGCTTTAGGCTGACAGCGGAAAGTGAGTTGCTGGATATCGCTTATGGCTGGTGTGAAACGGATGAGGATCATCCGGCCTGCTTCAAACTGCCGGGGGAGGCTGCTGTTGAAATCAGGGGAGGCGATAATGCCACCCGGCAGATCAACAGCCTGATCCAGCCCGGATTCGATTGTCACCGCCTGATCAGCGTTGAGGTATACACCCCTTCCGGGAACTGGAGTTCTTTCCCGGCGCATAAGCATGACCAGCGAAAAGTTGATGAAAACGGACAGGTAAGGGAAGCCCGTCTGGAAGAGATCTATTTTTACAAAACAGACAAGCCGCAGGGGTTTGCCATTCAGCGGGTATATACGGACGACCGCAGCCTGGACGAAATTGCAGTTGCTCAGAACAATGATCTTGTACTTATTCCCAAAGGGTATCATCCGGTTGTTGCGGGGCATGGTTACAATGTCTACTACCTGAATTTCCTGACCGGCAGTGATCAGTCGTTGGCAAACAGCGATGATCCTGATCATCAATGGATTTACGGCTCATGGAAGGGGAGGGACCCCAGGGTTCCTGTCGTGAAAGCTAACTAAACAAAATATGACACAAAAAGCATTTGACGTTATTTGCATGGGCCGATCGTCAATCGACCTCTATTCGCAGGATACCGGAGCTCCTTTCGAAGATATATCCGGGTTCCATGCATTTGTCGGCGGCTCACCGCTGAATATTGCCGTTGGTTGCCGCCGGCTTGGATTAAAATCGACGCTCCTGACAGGTGTCGGTAGGGATAAGGTGGGTGATTTTATTTTGAATTTTCTGAAGAAAGAGGACGTTGATACGTCCAAAATCCCGGTTATTGCCGGCGCCCGCAGTTCCGCGGTTTTACTGGGAATTGAACCGCCCGACCGCTTTCCGCTGGTCTATTACCGTGCCAACTGCGCCGATTCTCAGATCACCATTGACCATGTCCTGCAGGCGGATGTGAAGGAATGCAAAATGCTGGAGGTATCGGGTACGGCACTGAACATCGAACCTACCCGGAGTGCAGCCTTCCTGGCCGTGGAAATTGCCCGTGAGAATGATATCCCCGTCCTGCTTGATCTGGATTTCCGGGCCGATCAATGGTACGATATCCGCGCATTCGGTATTACAAGCCGTGCTTTTTTGAGGAATGTCAACATTGTACTGGGCACCGAGGAGGAAATTCTTGCTGCCTGTCTGAAAGATGAGTCACAACTCAGCATTCAGCACCAGCAGATCTCTGCGCCTAAAATCACGGGAAACATCGATGATGCGATCGAAAAAATTCTGGCACTGGGGGTCGATGTGCTGATCATGAAGTCAGGATCCAGAGGTGCCCGGGTTTACTTACCTGATCACACCGTAACGGAAGTCCCGGGATTTCCTGTTGAAGTTTTAAATGTTCTGGGTGCGGGCGATGCCTTTGCCGCAGGTTTCATTTATGGCTACCTGAAAGGATGGGACTGGTACCGGTCGTGCAGGATGGGGAATGCCTGCGGCGCTCATATTGTGACCCAGCTTGGTTGCGCCAATTTTTCGCCTTATGAAGATGAGATCCTGGCGTTCATTGAGTCGAAAGGGGGATTTTAACCGTTTCTGTTAATTAATGTAATCAAACCCACTATGTCTGCCATACGATTGACCGTAGCCCAGGCTACAATTGCGTTTCTTAAAAATCAGTATTCGGAGCGGGATGGAGTTGAACAGAAATTCTTTGGAGGTTGTTTTGGCATTTTTGGCCATGGCAATGTAGCCGGCTATGGGCAGGCGCTTCAGCAATCTCCTGATTTCAGGTACTACCAGGTTCGCAACGAACAGGCCAGCGTGCATGCTGCAGCGGCCTATGCAAAAATGAAGAACCGGCTCTCCACACTGGTGTGCACCTCTTCAATCGGTCCGGGTGCGACCAACATGATCACGGCGGCAGCCGGAGCTACCATCAACCATTTGCCGGTTTTGATCCTTCCTGGTGATATCTTCGCCCGGCGCATGGTGGCACCGGTACTTCAGCAGCTCGAGTCGGCCTGGTCACAGGATTTCTCCGTGAATGACTGTTTTAAGCCCATCTCAAAATACTGGGACCGGATTAACCGGCCCGAACAGCTCATTACTTCACTGCCCGAGGTGATGCGTGTGCTGACTTCCCCCGTCGATACGGGGGCTGTTACCCTTTGCATTCCGCAGGATGTACAGGCTGAAGCCTACGATTTTCCAGAAGCGCTTTTCCAAAAGAGAGTCTGGCATATTGCCAGGCCGAGAGCTGATGCCGGCGCATTAAAACGAGCTGCCGCATTGATCAGGTCGGCCCAGAAGCCGTTGATCATTGCCGGAGGGGGCGTCATCTACAGCGAAGCGGAAAAAGAATTGCTGGCTTTTGTGAGCCGGACCGGAATTCCTGTTGCCGAAACGTTTGCAGGGAAAGGATCGCTTTGCTACGACGATCCGCATAACCTGGGAGCAGTCGGCGCCACCGGTACGGAAGGGGCAAATGCGATCAGCACGGAAGCGGATGTGGTGATTGGCATCGGGACCCGCTACAGCGATTTTACCACTGCCTCCAAAACGGCATTTCAGAACCCGAATGTCCGTTTTGTCAATATCAATATTACCGAATTCGATGCCTGCAAACACAGCGGGCTTGCCTTGACAGGCGATGCCAAAGTGATTATTCAGGAGCTCGGCGGACTGCTTGCCGGATATCAGGTTGACGAAGCCTACCGGGAGAAAGTGGCGGCGTTCAACAGAAGCTGGGATGAGAAAGTTGCTGCGGCATACCTTCCCAATACAGACGGCCTGCCGAGTCAGGCGGAGGTTGTCGGCGCCGTGAACAATTTCTCAGCTCCCGATGATGTCCTTCTTTGTGCTGCCGGCAGCCTTCCGGGCGATCTGCACAAATTGTGGCGGACCCGCAGCAGCAAGGGATTCCATCTCGAGTACGGCTATTCATGCATGGGCTATGAAATTCCCGGCGGCATTGGAGCTAAAATTGCCGCCCCTGAGAAGGAAATTTTTGTCATGATAGGCGATGGAACCTACCTGATGATGCCCTCCGAAATCGTCACATCCATTCAGGAAGGGATTAAATTGACGATCATTCTGATCGACAATCACGGTTTTGCGAGTATAGGCGGGCTCTCCGGATCAATCGGAAGCCAGGGCTTCGGCACGCGGTATGTGTATCGTGATCCGGAAAGCGGCCAGTTGTCGGGAGAGGTATTACCCGTCGATCTGGCTGCCAATGCAGCAAGCCTGGGCGCATTTGTCATCAGGACGTCCAGTATAGCCGACCTGAATCAGGCATTGGGAAAGGCCAGATCGATGCCCGTGACAACGGTGATCTGTATTGAAACCGTTCCTGAACGGAAAATGAAAGGATACGGATATGCGTGGTGGGATGTTCCCGTTGCAGAAGTTTCAGACATGGATTCGGTGAACGAAGCGCACGCGCAGTACGAGGAAAATAAAAAGAAACAGAGGTACTTCTTATAACTGTTCGGATATGGAAATCTTAAAGAATTATATCGGGGGTGGCTGGATTGAAAGCAGGGAAACCCAAACCATCGATGTCATCAATCCCGCGAGCCAGGAGGTTCTTGGGAAAGTTCCCTATGGCCCGAAAAATGCACTGGATGTTGATCTTGCTGTCAGATCTGCCGGGGACGCCTTTGAAGAGTGGAGAACGGTTCCGGTCATCAAAAGGGTTCAGCCGCTTTATCAGTTGAAAAAACTGCTTGAGGAAAACATGGACGAACTGAGCCGGACCATCACGCTGGAATGCGGGAAAACTTTTGCGGAATCGAAAGCCGAGATCCAGCGTGCCGTCGAGAACGTGGAAGTGGCCTGCGGTACACCGATGCTGATGCAAAGTGAGTTTTCCGAAAATATTGCTCCGGGGATTGATGAGTTTATGATCAGGCAGCCGCTTGGCGTGTGCGCCTGCATTGCGCCGTTTAATTTCCCGGGGATGATCCCTTTTTGGTTTCTTCCCTATGCCATTGCCTGTGGAAATACCTTCATTATGAAGCCGTCCGAGAAAGTCCCGCTGACCATGCAAAAGGTAATGGATCTGATCGACCGGCTCGACATTCCTAAAGGCATCATCAATTTGGTACACGGAGGTAAGGAAGCAGTCGATGGCATTCTTTCGCATCCGCTGGTGAAGGCGGTTAGTTTTGTAGGCTCTACGGCTGTTGCCCGCTATATTTATGCTACGGGAACAGCGAACGGGAAGCGGGTTCAGGCCCAGGGAGGTGCCAAAAACCCGGTGATCCTCCTGCCTGACGCCGATCTGGCCATGTCGGCCCGCATCGTTGCCGACAGTGTGTATGGTTGTGCCGGGCAGCGTTGTCTGGCAGCCTCCAATATTATTACCGTTGCCGACGACAACGGCTCGCTGAAGGAGGCTCTTTACGAAGCTGCAAAATCGAAACTGACCGGATTTGGACTTGATGATGGGGTAGAGATGGGGCCGGTGATCACCCGCGACAGCAAAAAGCGGGTTGAAGGGTTGATCGGGAAGGCAATCGGCGAAGGAGCCGGTCTGTTACTGGACGGAAGAAACGCCCGGATTGAAGGTTACGAATCAGGTAATTTCATCAAACCGACTATTCTGGAGAATGTTGCCCTGGAGGGAGAGGTGGTCAATACGGAGATCTTCGGCCCTGTGATGAGCCTGCTTTCGATGAATACACTCGATGAAGCCATTGCCTTTATCAACAAGAACCACTACGGCAACATGGCCTGCATTTTCACCCAAAGCGGATTGTCAGCGCGAACCTTCCGGAGCCTGGCTAATGCGGGGAACATCGGTATTAACATTGGTGTCGCTGCTCCGATGGCTCAGTTCCCCTTTAGCGGATGGAACGACAGCTTCTTTGGTGACCTCCACGGACAAAGCCGGCATGCGATCGAATTTTTTACGCAAACCAAGATCGTTATTGAAAGATGGCCCAGAGAATGGTCCCGTAAATTTTAAAAAAAATTGCCATGATAAAAGTTGCGAATGCTCCCTGCTCATGGGGAGCCCTCGAATTTGGACTTGAAGGCGAGGTAAAAGGATACGATATAGTTCTCAATGAAATGGTTGAAACCGGCTATGCGGGAACCGAGCTCGGTGACTGGGGATTCATGCCCACCGAGCCTAAGGCGCTTAAAGAGGTGCTGAAGAAGAAGAATCTCTCCCTTCTGGGAGCTTTTGTCCCCGTGGCCTTAGCGAACCAGGCGGCACACGCAGACGGGATTGAAAGGGCCCTTAAAACCGCCGGATTAATGTACCATGCCGGATTCAAAGATGCTTTTATTGTTCTGGCCGATGAAAACGGCACCATCGCGCAACGAGTGAATAACGCAGGTCGTATTCAACCTGGCATGGGGCTGAATGAGCATCAGTGGCAGACGTTTGCCGGTGGAGCCGAAAGAGTTGCCCGGGCTGTTAAGGAGAAATTCGGAATGCGTACCGTCTTTCATCATCACTGCGGCGGTTATGTCGAAACGCCCGAAGAAACCGAACAGCTGATGAAACGGACTGATCCGGAATTGCTGGGGCTTTGCCTCGATATGGGACATTATGCATTTGGCGGGGGGGATCCCGTGGAAGCTCTACGAAAATACGAAAAGCGGATCTGGCATGTTCATTTCAAAGATTTTGATCCTGCCGTAGGGAAAAAGGCTGCTGAATCGGGGTGGGATTATTTCAAAGCGGTTGAAATGGGTGTTTTTTGCGAGTTGGGAAATGGAAATGTAGATTTTAAAACAATTGCTTCCATTTTGCAGCAGCGGTCTTATGATGGCTGGATTGTTGTGGAACAGGACATTATCCCCGGAATGGGAAAGCCAAAGGAAAGCGCTGCCTCCAACCGGGCCTACATCAACAGCCTCGGCATATAAGTATTCCTTGTTTAAAAACCAATTATGTACTGAAAAATGGAAAAAATCAACATCGGTATTGCCGGATTGGGCCGGATTGGGAAAATACACCTGAAAAACTTATCCCGGAACTTTCCTGAAGTGAATGTTATAGGGGTTATGGATGTCCTTGAAGAATCGGAGAAAATTGCCCGGGAATTCAATGTTCCTCATTTTGTCAACACTTTCGATGAACTTTTAGCCATTGAAGGATTGAATGCGGTTGCCATCTGTTCTCCGACCAATACACATGCAGCGTATGTTGAAAAGGCCGCCAGGGCAGGCATGAACATCTTTTGCGAAAAACCGCTTGACCTGTCGCTTGTCCGTCTGCTGGAGGTGTTAAAAGTGGTTGAGGAAACCGGAGTCCGTTTGATGCTGGGTTTTAACCGGCGTTTTGACCCTGAGTTTAAGCGAATCAGGGAACTGGTCACTGCAGGGGCCGTCGGCGATCCGCAAATTGTCAAAATCACCAGCCGTGACCCGGGACCGCCGCCTGTATCGTATATCAAGGTTTCCGGCGGATTGTTCCTGGACATGACCATTCATGATTTTGATATGGCCCGTTATATCTCGGGCAAAAAGGTAAAGGAGGTATTTGCCAAAGGGGCCGTACTTGTTGACAAGGCTATCGGCGAAGCCGGCGACATTGATACCGCACTCATTACCCTCGTTTTTGAAGACGATACGATGGCCGTGATAGACAACAGCCGCAAAGCTGTTTATGGGTACGACCAGCGTCTCGAAGTATTCGGCAACAAGGGGATGGCCCGTGCCGACAATAATTTTCCCAATACCCACGAGTTGTACACTGAAAAAGGTGTTTCAGGCGACCTGCCGCTTTATTTTTTCCTGGAACGTTACGACGTGTCCTATAATCAGGAAATGAAGGAATTTGTGGACGCGCTTACATCCGGAAAGGAAATGCCTTGCGGGGGTGTTGACGGATTAATGTCACTGGCCATCGGGCTTGCGGCTAAGAAGTCGCTTGAAGCCAACAGACCGGTAAAACTCGACGAGATCCTGTAAAATGAAAGCCGCAGAACGGCTGTAAATGAATGTAGGAGAGATTGTTTTGCAAGTGAAAACACGATTTGCCATATTGGGCTGTCTGTGCGTTTTCCTGTGGGTTTCCTGTCTCGGGGAATCAGCTCAGAAGCCTGACGGCCTCAGAATTGCCGTTATGGCAGACGTCCATTTTCAGAACGTTTACGGAGAATTTTCCGGAGGAAATTTTAAAGGCATTGAAAACCCGGGGAATGGGAAATATGCTACCATTCGGACAATGGAGGCGCAACTCCATTCCACCCGGCTTTTCAATGAAAATTACTTTGCTTTTCTGGCAGCACTGGATGACGCCGTGAATCGTCAGGTCAGACTGATCATTTTGCCGGGCGACTTAACTGACGATGGTCAGCCATTTAATGGATATGCACTGAAAACGGTGCTTGAAAATTATTCGGAAAAATTTGGTGTCACTTTTCTTGCCATCAACGGGAATCATGACGCTGTGCGACCTTTTGAAATGGATGCGGGAAAAGCAGATTACCTTGGAGCAGAGGGACGGCCTCAGCCTGTCATGAGCCGCGACGGGATCTATGGACGGAAGAATCCGGAGGGGCTTCCTGTTTCCGTCTCTCCGGATATGAAGAGTATGGGATACCCGGAAATGGCAGAAACACTCGGCCCTTTCGGCCTGATGCCTCAGCAGAAGTACCTGTACTGGGAGACACCTTTTTCTGATTGTGATGTTTCCGGATACAGCTTTTCGAAGGCATCCGATGCGTCATCCCTGGAAAGCCGCCAATGTCTCATCGGCCCTGACAGCCTCTCACTTTCTGACATCAGCTACCTGGTGGAGCCGGTCGACGGATTATGGTTATTGGCGATCGATGCCAATGTATATGTGCCGAATGGGAATGCGAAATCAGATCCCGCTGATCCCGCAAATTACAGCGGTCCCGGCGACGGCTATAATCTGGTGCTGAAGCACAAAAAATATCTGATCGGCTGGGTAAGAAGCGTAAGTCAACGGGCAGCAAAGCTGAATAAAACACTTCTTGTTTTCAGCCATTACCCGATGGTGGATTTTTATGACGGGGCAGCGGGAAAACTGAAAAGTGTTTTTGGCGGCAAAGCTCCTTCAGGTCGCCTGCCTGAGGAGGAGGTCGCCCGGGCTTTCGCTGATGCAGGAGTTAAAGTCCACTTCGGAGGCCATATGCACATGAACGATACCGGAATCAAAACGACAGCAAAGGGAAATACGCTGGTCAATATTCAGGTTCCTTCCTTATCGGCTTATATTCCGGCTTACAAGTTGCTAACCATTTATGGCGGAAAACTGGATGTGGAGACAGTAGTCATGGACTCTGTTCCCCGGTTTAATGAGCTCTTTCCTCTCTATGAAATGGAATATGCGTATCTGAAAAAGACCGGACAAAAAGACATTTGGGACAGAAATATTCTATCGGCAGGGAATTATCGCGATTATGCCGGCTGGCATTTGAGAGAGCTTGTCCGGCTCCGGTTTTTGCCAAATGAATGGCCCGATAGCCTTGCCAGTTTCCTGACCGGCATGTCCGGAAAGGAACTGCTGCTGATGGCATGTAAAAATTCTTCTGCGGAAGCAGATGAAACATTTCGGGAAGCAGCGAAACTGGCCCGGCAAAAGGGGATTGATTTAAACGGATTTGAAAGCTGGAACGGTCTGGATCTGATTGTTGATTTTTACCGCATCAGTCTTGCGGACAGGCTGGCTGTTGAGGATATCGGTGACAGAAGGCTTGGCCAATACGAGCTGATTTTTGAACAGTTTGCGCGGCAGAACGACAACGGAGATCCTATATGCAAACAAGTTAAGGCATTCGCTGAAAGTTTTCGGCTTCTTTTGAACGGCGATCCGGCAGGTTCGTTTACGGTCGATATCAAAAACGGAGGAATTGTCAATGATTCACCGGCCCCCGCTTTTCCTAAATCTCAATAAGATAGATCACACCTAAAATATATTGACTGAGGTTGGACATTTTCGACAGTAATCCGTACAATTCAATTTGACTGGACGGCGTTAACGGATAAGCGGCCGATAAGTTATAACGGACTTCGTCCAGTCTTTTTGATAGCGTATTTCGATTGAGCAGGAGAAAAGTCTCAACGCCAAGCCGGGGGGTAATTTTACAGGAAAGGATCTGGTAACTTACTTTTACCCTGTTTCTCCAGTACAAGAGTGACTTTTGAGCTTCCGTTTCATTTCGGGGATAGCTTGTAAGTTGTAACCGTTCCCTGAAGGAGAAATTAAGATTGGAGATTTTTCCGTTGGCCGTTGCAGTCGTATAAAAACGATGTCTTATTTCATAACGATCGGTCCTGTTTTTGTTCATCATCAGGTAACCCGCGCCAAAATTGAGGAACGGCATCAACTCCCGGGTTCCGTCGGCGCCAATACTGAACCGGTCGATCGACTGATTATTATTGTATGTATAAAATTCACTACATACAGCAAGCCGGTAGGGGCCGATTTGTTTATAGGACTCAGCATCCAGCCAGATTCCGAAATCCTCATTTTGAGCGAAGGCATACTTCCCGATGATTAATATAAAACAAAGCAATGCAGTGCCAAACGCGATCCTCATTTCAGCTTTTTATAACATTTAAATTGCAGAGAGGCTCAGCCTTCCTGCAATTTGCACAAAAGTAGAAAAAATTCTGTACTGAACGAGTGTGAGGTTCGGCTGTGCTTTTTTTTTGGCTAATTATAAGCTCCCATTACGTTTTCTGCATATTGGGCAGTCAGTCGTCGAAATCCGGGTCGAGCTGGAATTCAGCTACCCCGCTGGCCTTTATGTCCTTTAAAAATCCCGTTGTTTTTAACCATATCGGCAAAAACGTCAGGGTTGTCGAGATTAATCATATCAATGTTATACGACAGTGCCTTGCGGTAGGCTTCCCAGTCATTCCCGGAGACATAAGGCATCACTTTCATGTTTTTGCTGTGGCACGCCCGGATAAATTCGTCTGATAAATCGTCAACCGAACACTCGATGATCTGCGGATTGTAGATGGTTTTTAATGAGTCGAGCGCCGCTGCGGAGGAAGCATTTACTTTTAAACCCAGTTCCGGGTACAATTCCCGGAATTTTTTTGTCCGCTCCCAATCAGAGAACCAGAAGAAGCATTCTTTTTCCATTCCCAGTTCAATAACTTCAGGAACAAAGTCCTCCGGGTCGGTATTTTTCATGTCGAAATAAATCTTTGCCTTTCCCTTGATCCATTTCAGGTACTCAAGAAGCCGCGGCACCTTTTCTCCGGCAAATTCATGCCCGAACCAGCTGCCGGCATCGAGTGTGTCGATCGCGGCCGATGCTGTTTCTGAAAGCAGCCCCGAACCGTTGGTGGTCCGGTCGAGCATCTGATCATGGAGACTGTAAAAAACACCGTCCTTACTGCGGCGCACATCTACTTCAACATAAGCTGCGCCCGATTTAATGGCTTTTGTTGCTGAAGCGTAGGTGTTTTCCGGAGCCAGCCGGTTTGCACCCCGGTGGCAGACCATCTGAATGCCTGTGGCATTTCTTTCCGGATGTTCTGCAGAGCAGGAAAAGAACACGAGAAGAATACATATTGAGAACAGCGAAATCTTGTTAAAGGTGTTCATACTTATATCCGTTTAGTTTTATTCAGAAACTGATTCTACGATAAATGGTTGATGAACTACGTAGGAAGGTTTGTCTTCGCGACAAACCTTCTTAATTTTTAGCCTGGGTACTATCCGGGAATATTTCCATTCACGGAATAAATAACCTGCAACTCATCCCAGAACTGCTGGTTCTCCTTTTTCCGGATCCATTCATCAACGAGAGGATCCGGTGCGGTTTCCTTGTCCATTAAGTGGTGCAAGAGTAGATTCCATGGGATCTGATCTTTCATAGGAGTTCCGGTTTCAGTAACAAGTAACCTGTGACACAGAAATCCCCCAATGATTTTAAAAAAAAGCCGGCAACTATTTAAGGTGGTGTACATAAAGATTGACGAAATTACATAAATCAGTATAGTATTTTTCAAAAAAACACCGAAAGGCATTTCTGTCTCCTTCGATCATTTTCTGAGCGATAAATAGCTCGTCCATGTTTATCTGAGGATCCAAAGTTTAGGTTTTCAACAAATTTAATAATTTTATGAAACGTGTGGCAAGTGGTTCAGCGATTCGAATGACTGATGCGCATCCGCGCGTTTAAGGTAGCCAATATCAATGTTCAGCCACATCCGATCCGACGAACAACGGATACTGATAAATGATAACTTTGTTTTGGTCATTCCCTGCCGGCTTGAAAAAGCCGGCAGGGAATGACCAGGGGCAATGTGAAACGCAAAACGATCTGACATGAACCGGAAAAAAGACGCAATCCTGGTGTTTAACGGAAGCCTGCTGGCACTGCTGGCTGTCGCTTCCTGCACATCATACGGAAAAACTGCCGGCTCTGAAGGGAGGCCGAATATTATTCTGATCAATATTGACGATATGGGCTGGAGGGATGTCGGGTTCATGGGATCGGAATATTACGAAACGCCCAACCTCGACAGGCTGGCCAGGCAGGGAATCATTTTCACCCAGGCTTATGCGGCAGCGGCAAACTGTGCACCCAGCAGGGCATGCCTGATGAGCGGGCAATGGACGCCCCGGCACGGCATTTATACAGTCGATTCCTCAGCACGTGGCAAAAGCCGCGACCGCAAACTTATTCCCACGCCGAATAATACGACCCTTCCGGAAGAACAGGTAACCCTCGCTGAAGCGCTTCAGGCTGCCGGTTATACAACATGCATTGCAGGGAAATGGCACCTGAGCGACAATCCGCTTAGCCAGGGATTTGATGTCAACATTGGCGGTTGCCATGCCGGAAGTCCCGGGAGCTACTATCCTCCTTACACCAAGGTACCGTTGGAAGCACCCTCCTCCGATTATTGCCTGACCGATCTGATCATGGACAAGACGCTGGAATTTGTGGATTCAGTGAAGAGCCGGCCTTTTTTTCTATACTATTCGCCTTATGCTGTACACACGCCGATTCATCCGGTGAAGAAATTGCTGACGAAATATGAGAAAAAACCGGTCTGGAACGGACAGGAAAATGCCGGCTATGCCACGATGGTCGAAAACCTGGATACGCAGGTCGGGAGGTTAATTCGCTTGTTGGAAAAGTCGGGGAAACTGGAAAATACCTTTATTCTGTTCACATCGGACAATGGCGGCCATTATGGTATTACCAGGCAGCTGCCCCTGCGTTCGGGCAAAGGTGCCTATTATGAAGGTGGCATCCGGGAGCCGATGTTTGTTTTCTGGAAAGGAAAAATTAAACCAGGTACCAGGACAGAGGTTCCGGCGACGAACCTCGATTTTTATCCAACCTTGCTTGATGTGGCGGGAGTGGAAAAGCCTGCCGGCAAATTGCTGGACGGACAAAGCCTGATGCCCGTTTTAACCGGAACAGGATCATTGGAAGGGCGCCCGCTATTCTGGCATTTCCCGATCTATCTGCAGGCTTATATGAAGAAGGGCGATCCGACGCAGGATCCCTTGTTCCGGACCCGCCCCGGATCGGCCGTGCGTTTGGGTGACTGGAAGTTAATTCAGTATTTCGAGAACAATGATCTTGAACTATACAATTTGAAGGAAGACATTGGCGAAAAAAATAACCTGGCAAAATCGAATGCCGAAAAGACCAAAGAGCTTCTGTCGCTGTTGAATGAATGGCGGTCAAAAACCAATGCGCCGGTTCCGGACGAACTGAATCCCGGATTCGACCCGCGGCCGGAATCTTCCAGTTGGTAAGCGTCTAAAGGCGATGACATATAATACGTAGATTGCAGTTGGTTAAATTAAAAATACAAACATATGAAACGAGCATGGAAGCCGCGGTATCCGCCCGAGCCAATGTTTATAGGCGAGTTCCATACGTCGATGTCCTATAGAAAAGTGATGTAGTTTAGTACGCAAATTATACACAGCTAATTTGAAATGAAAAACATATGAAACCCAGTCAAGTGATCATTTCGTCGCTGGCGCTCGGAACGATCTTTAGTTCCGGTGCTGCAGGAGAGAGCAAACAAACGCAGGTTGCAAAACCGCAACAGCCAAACATCCTTTTTATTTTAGTTGATGATATGGGATATGGCGATCTGGGTGCTCTGTTTCAAAATCAGCGTGCAAAGGCCAACGATCGAAGCGAACCATGGGAGTTGTCACCTAACCTGGATAAAATGGCTTCCGAAGGTGTTTTGTTGTCTCAACAATATTGTGCGGCTCCGGTTTGCGCACCCTCACGCGCGTCCCTGTTGCTTGGAGTAAGCCAGGGGCATGCTAACGTCAGAGACAATCAGTTCGATAAAGCCCTGGAAAACAACCATACCATTGCTTCTGCCTTGCACGAAATTGGTTATTCAACCGCTGCTTTTGGCAAATGGGGATTGCAGGGCAGTGACCGCTGGGACGAAAACGGTTCTGAATGGCCGGCGCATCCGCTAAACCGGGGATTTGACTATTTTCTGGGATACATGCGCCATTCGGATGGGCATGAACATTATCCCCGGGAAGGCGTGTACCGGGGGAAGAAAGAAGTATGGGAAAACCGGACAAACATTGCGGCCGGCCTGGATAAGTGCTATACGGCCGACTTATGGACGGCCGCTGCGAAACGTTGGATCGTTCAACATGAGAAGGGACCGGATTCTGAGAAGCCATTCTTCATTTATCTTGCCTTTGACACGCCCCATGCTGTTTTGGAATTGCCCACGCAGGCCTATCCCCGGGGTGCAGGCCTTAGGGGAGGAATGCAATGGACCGGGAAAAAAGGAGAGATGATCAGCACGGCATCCGGAACAGTCGATAGTTGGGTTCATCCTGATTACGCCGGGGCCACCTGGGATGATGACAAGGATCCTTCAACGCCGGAAGTTGCATGGCCGGAAGTATATAAGCGCTATGCCACCGCAACAAGACGCGTCGACAGTGCTGTGGGCGACATCATGCAATTGTTGAAAGACCTGAATATTGACGACAATACGATCATCGTGTTTACTTCAGATAACGGACCTTCCAGAGAATCGTATCTTCCGGAGCAATACCGGCCCAATACGCCCGATTTCTTCAATAGTTTCGGACCCTTTGACGGAATTAAACGCGACTGCTGGGAGGGAGGCGTACGAATGCCAGTAATTGCCCGCTGGCCCGGACATATCCGCGCGGGAGAAGAAATCAGATCTGCCAGTGCTTCGTACGACTGGGCACCTACTTTTCTGGATGCAGCCGGTGTTCCGGCTCCCGCCCGGCTGGACGGTGTCTCCTTGTTGCCATCGCTCACGGGCAAGGGAGATCAGCAGGATCCTGTCGTTTACGTGGAATATCATGTAGGCGGGAGAACTCCGGCATACGCTGAGTTTGATCCGTCACATCAGGGAAGAAAGCAAAATCAAATGCAAAAGATCCGAATGGGAAATTTTGTAGGGGTGAGGTACGATATTCAGTCGGCCAATGATGACTTCGAAATTTACGACGTCAGCAAAGATCCGCAGGAAATTAACAACCTGGCGCGGAACCCCGGAATGGACACCTTGCAGCAATGGATGAAAGCCAAAGTGCTGCAGGTACGCCGGCCCAATTCAACAGCCCCGAGGCCTTATGACCATGAAAACATCCCTGCCGTCAGCGCCAGGAAAACGACCGCGGGCATTCACTGGTCAGCCTATGAAGGCGATTTTCCCTGGGTTCCGCAAGTAATCACCCTGAAACCATCGGCTTCCGGAACAACAGGAAAACCAGATGTTGGTGTCAGCAGGTCAAACGGTAATTTTGCCATGCTTTTCGAGGGGTACCTGAACATTCCTGAGGACGGGGAATATACTTTTTACCTTACTGCTGGTCATGGCGCACTGATGCGGATTCACGAAGCGACCCTGATCTGTGCCGATTTCGGCTACACTCCAGGGGAAGAAAAGCAGGCACCGATTAATCTGAAGGCTGGTCTCCATCCTTTCCGGATTTATTATCTGGGGAAAGCCAGCGAAAAACAATCGCTGGAGTTGAAGTGGAGCGGTCCGGGTATTGAAAAAGAAACTGTTCCGGAAGATGCATTCTGTTATGCGGAATGACAAAATCGGAGTTGTACAGGTCATTTAGCTTTTCGTAACAAGGCCAGTACCCCGTTTATAAAGGTGAGCGGATGCACCGGGTTGCCGGGTATATACAGGTCGACCGGATATCTGGAGAGAAAGCTGCGGTCGAGCGCCTCGCTGTCGGCAAAAATACCGCCGCTGATGGCATCGGTACCGGCCAGGATTACCAGCTTCGGATCAGGGACTGCCTGATAGCAGATCTCGAGTGCCCTGGCCATGTTTACGGTGATAGGACCGGTGATGACGATGCCGTCGGCGTGCCGCGGCGATGCCACAAAATCGATCCCGAACCGGCTCATATCGAACTGGACATTGTTTGCGGCATTCAGCTCCCATTCGCAACTGTTGTCGCCGCCCGCCGATACCTGCCGGAGCTTCAGCGAGTGGCCGAACAACCGGTGAATTTCTTTGCGCACCCGTGCAGCGTCAAGCTTAACCGGTTGCCCGTCGCCTTCAGCAATAATTAATCGGCTTCGGTGGTTCGTCGAAAGTTTATAGTCGGTGGTAAAACGGACCTTGTCCGGAAACTGAACAGCACATTCGCCGCAGAAGGTACATTTTCCCAGGTCGATCCGTACGGGACTCACCGCAATAGCCTGAGTCGGGCAAATTTCAGCCAGTGCTGCTTCATCCACGCTTTCTCTTGAAATGACCGGCCGTCCGCGGAAAATACCCGGCACTTTGGCTGTTGTCACATCAGGAATGAACTGCTTGCCCTGATGCCATAAGATTTTGATATTGTCGATCATGATGCTTTCAGTTTTAGAGGTCGTGCCCGCAGTACGATAAATTAAAGCTTTTGTTGCAGATAGGGAAGTCGGATATTTCGTTGTTCCTGACTGCCTGGGCCAGCGCCATCCAGTTGTGATGCGAAGGATCCTTGATCTTATAAACGATCAGATCGCCTTGCTGACCGGTGACCGCACAATGGCAGATTTCGCCCCGCCAGCCTTCCACCAGCGAAAGCGTAAAAGTCTCCTTGCCGGGCGAAAGACTGAAATTTTCAGGTTTTTTAAATTCCGGTATGTCGCTGATCAGCTTGCGGGCATAACCAATCGACTGCAGGATTTCTTCTTTTCTGATCTGCGCCCGGGAATACACGTCGCCGTGATGCTTGATCACCGGCGAATGATTAATTGCAATGCCATACAGGTCGTGCGGATGCGACAAGCGGATGTCGCGGTTCAGGCCGCTCATCCGGGCGGCCATCCCCACCGTGCCGATCCCGCAAACCTGCTCATAGCTGACCACTCCGGTCTTCTCCATTCGTGACAGCGCGCTGGGCAGCTTAAAGAGTTTCCTGCTCATCTCGGTAAAGTCAGCTTCGTAGGTCTCCAGCACGGTATTCAGCCTTGCCGCGAGTTCGGCAGAAAAAGGATAATTGATCTTTCCGGCCCTGATCAATCCTTTCGACAACCGGTTGCCACCCCATTCCTGCATGAAATTGATGATCGGCGTACGCAGCCGCCCAAAGACGGCATTGCCTAACTGATAGGCAATATCGGCGCAAATAGCCGAAAGGTCGCCTGTATGGATGGCAATACGTTCCAGTTCGAGGGCCAGGGTGCGGGCAAATTTCAGTGACCGGTCAGGTTCGTACCCGCAGAGGCTTTCCCACAGGTTTACAAAGGCTGTGGTATGTCCAACAGTGGTGTCGCCGGCAATGTTTTCAGCCAGGGTAGTGCGTTCCAAAAGCTTTTTCTTTTGCAGGAACAGCTGTTCGATGCCCCGGTGCTGATAACCTAACTGGATCTCCAGATGCATGATCTGCTCCCCGTTGCAGATGAAGCGGAAATGTCCCGGCTCGATCACTCCCGCGTGGATCGGACCCACGCCGACTTCATGGAGTTCTTCGCTTTCGGCCCGGCAGAACGGATAATTTTCCGCCTTTTCGGCCGTGTCAGCCCTGTTTTGCGCATACCGCACCGGTTTTAACCAGGGATGGTCGCTGTACAGAATCCCGAAGTTTTCATGAATCTCCCGTTCGAATTTTTCAAAATTCGTGTTTTGGGCCGTCAGGGAGGCCAGGGTAGTCCTGGCATCAACAACAGTGGAAGAGATCAGGATTTCATGCCGGAGATCATCGGCGATACAACAAATGAGCCTGATCCGGCCGGCGTCGCTGTAACCGAAATAGTTCACGCAATGTCTCTCCGGACCGCTTTTCATCAGGTCAAGATTGGCTTCCATGAACAGCCGGTAGGGATGTTCGGGAATATCCTTTAAGGCAATCGGCTGATTATTATGAATGGGAATATACAACATGGCATCAGGATATAAGTTTTACGGCATCCTGCAGCAGGGTCACCAGCAGGGCAGGAGGGGCATAAGCCAGATAAACGGCAACGATCAACAGCAGGTACTGGGGCAGCGATTCCCATGCTTTTATTGCCGGCAGTTGTTTCTCGTCGATATGAATGGGGGGAATAAACAGCAACCTGAAAATATTGGAGCCAAATCCCCAGATGATCATCGTGAGCAGGATCAGCACCAGAGCGAGAATGAGGATATTATGTGCTTCGAACAAAGACTGGAAGATCATGAATTCACTGACAAACAAGCCTGAAGGCGGCATGGCAGTCGCAGAGAAAAATCCCAGCAGCAAAACGAGGGCCCCGGCTTTGTTGTATTTAAAATAACTACCCATATCATAGATGCTTTTACTCTGGTACACCCGGTAAACCTGGTTAAACTGGAAGAAAAGGCTGGGTTTCACAAACGAGTGGAGCACCACATGAAGAATGGCCGCATAAACGCCCACACCCCCGCAGGCAAGTCCCAGAACAACAAGTCCCATATGCTCGATCCCCGAATAGGCAAGCATGCGCTTGATATTTTTAATGCGGGTCATGTATACCGTGGCTACAAAGACCGACAGCACCGCAGCGAATAGCATGACCGTACCGGCCCATTTCAATAAAGGCGTATGGGAGAAGACAGCGTAAAAACGAAATACCCCGATAAATCCCATGTTCATCAGCACACTGGCCAAAAGCGCGCCTGCGGGTGCCGGCGCTTTGTCTTTGGCATCAATTCCTGCTGTATACATCGGAACAAGTCCCAGTTTTGCAGTGAAACCGGTAAAGATGAACAGAAAAGCGAGCTTCAGCCAAAAAGGATTTAACTGTGAGGCATGAGCATATAAGGTATCGAACGACAAATCATTAATTCCGGCCTGTTTCACGGCGAGACTCAGGAAAAGAATGCCGATGTAAATGAAAGTAATGCTGATGGCGCAGATGAAAACATATTTCCAGGCACCTTCGAGCGCACGGATGTTCCGGTGGTGGTAAATCAATGCGGAGGCGCTCAGGGTGGTGATCTCGGCAAAGATCCAGATCACCGCAATGTGATTGGAAATATAAGCCATCGAACAAGCCGAAATCAGCATCACCATGGCCGCAAAAAACAAACCTCTCGATTTGGGAGTTTCATCGTGCAGCGCGATATACCGGTACCCGTGCCAGAAGGCAGGAATACTGACCGCGCTGATGGTCAGGAGCATGAGCACGCCCAGGGAATCGGGTTTGAAAAATCCGAACTGCGTATGATTCAGATCATTCAGCTCATTGATGCTGAAAAACCATAATAAAGCGAGGTAGATGACCAGAAGTAAATAGTTGACAGCCGTATTCCGGTTGAAGAACAATCCTCCGCCAATGATCAGGGTCCCTATCAAAAATATACTGACAATCATTTTTTTAGTCTTTCAGGTTGCGTAACAGGTTAACGTCCGGGTTTTTCAGCACATCGCCGATCTTGTTGAAGAACACGCCAAGGATGAGCACGCTGGCAAAAATATCGAGCATGATGCCCAGGTTTACCAGCATCGGCATTTCATTCCCCACCGCGAGCGATAAAATAAATACGCCGTTTTCGATGAACAGGTAGCCGATTACGTGGGTAATGATTTTCTTGCGCGATATGATCAGGTATAAGCCGGTGAAAAGCGTCGACAGGGCCACCACAAAGTACGTTTTATCCAGGTTTTCTTCTCCGATTGCATGCGAAAGGATGATGGTAGCCACGAAAATCAGCGATACGATGATCAGCGACAGGAAGTTGGGCAGGTAGGGCTCCGCTTCGCGGGTGATTTCATTTCGCCGGATTACATAATTGATGAACCAGGGAACAGCAATGGCTTTAAAACCAATTGTTTCAAGCAAAATGAGTGTCAGGTTGACATGATTCACTTCAGTAAGGGTCAGATACGTCACGCCGAAAAGGATAAATCCCTGAAACACCAGGATCCGCAGATAGGTCAGCAGCCGGTTGGCGATGCTGACATAGAGCAGCGACATGGAAAGTGCGATGAGGAGTATATCGGTCATATCAAATAAATTTTCCCATAACAAGCAATACGCCAAAGAATATCAGCGAGGCTACCGAGGTCAGGATAAAAATGAACTGCGGGTTATGTCCGAGCCTGAAACGAGCCATAAACGATTCGATCACTCCGACAGCAACTGCAAAGCCTGCCTGAACGCCAAAGAACACGGGGATTGAAAAAAGATAAGGCATCGACCCGATAAAAAAGTTGGAAATGATGGCACCGTACAAGGCAAATTTCAGGTACGAAGTGTAGGTGATCAGTCCCAGATCGAATCCGCTGTTGTCCAAAACCATCACTTCATGGATCATCGTCAGTTCCAGGTGGGTTTTGGGGTCATCGACCGGCATTCGGCTGTTCTCGATCATTGCGATAAAAATGAAAACGAAGGCTGCAAGTGCTCCCAACATGTACGAAACCGACGAACCATAGTGAAGCGCGCTGAAGATGCCATGGAAGGACGTTTGTCCGGTGAAAAGGGCGAACGATCCCATCAGGACGAAGAAGGCAGGCTCGGCCAGCATCGAATACAGGGCTTCCCGGGCCGCGCCCATTCCTTCAAAACTGCTTCCGGTATCGAGGGCGGAAACGATCATCAGAAATTTGCCCATGGCCAGTGTATAGGCAAACAGGACAAAGTCACCATCGAATGAAATCAGCCCGGGATGATTCCCGTGGGGAACCATCAACACAGCCATCAGTACCGACGACAGGTACACGCTGGGGGCGATTTGAAAGATCAGGCTGGTTGTATGGCTGTACACGGAATCTTTTTTCCACAGTCGCACCACATCTTTCATCGGCTGAAAGATCCCGGGCCCTTTGCGCCCGGAAGTGAAGCTTTTGGTCCGGATTACGATCCCGGTAAAAAACAAGCTTGTTATAAGAATAAGGATGAAACTGACCATAGCTACAGGTGGTTTAAGAATTCGATCAGGATCCTGATTTTGCTGGCGACAAGCGGCAGCAAGACCGCGGCACTGATAAAAATGAAGCCGTATAAAATGTAAGCCTGGATGTTGCCGTTCTGAAGAAATCCAAACCGCCGCAGGAATTTCCTCGATAATTGCACAGGCTTATCAATGAGCAGGATTTCGATCCAGTCGCCCGGATGTGTTTCCTGCTCGATCCGGTCCGGGTAAAGGCCGGCGGCGTCTTTCTTGTGTTTTTTGATGAACAGCACCGGTTCGGCCAGTTTGCGGTAGGTCCGGATGAAGGAGGAGGCCGTATATTGCATTTTTGCGGTGTCTCCGGTATAGCCACAGCCCCAGGTTGGGCTGGCGTTCTGCCGGCGTTGGCTGACAAGCCGGGTCCGCAGCAGGTAGATCACGGAACTGAGCGCCACGAACCCCAGGGAATACCAGCCTACCTGCATCAGGGTTCCAAGCAGTTCATGTATTTGGAGATATGATTCGGTCGTGGCCGCCGGCAGGTATAAAGCAACTGTTTTTGCCAGTGGTATCGCCAGGATGAAGGGGAATAATCCGATTGCAACAATGGCCGCTGCAATCAGGTATAAGGGCAGCACATTCCCCCCTCTTCCGGCCTCAGGTCTCCGGTCTCCCTCTTCCGGTTTTCTGTCTCCGGTTTCCTGTCTCTGCCCCCCGAGAAATACGATTCCGAATGCTTTTGTGAAGCAGATCAGCGCCAGTCCTCCGATAAGCACCAGGGCAAGGATTGAAAACAACATGGCCAGGATAAACAGGAACCGTTCGGACGAAAGGCCTTTGAACAGCCCGCTGTAAATAAAGAATTCGGAAACGAAGCCGTTGAAAGGAGGCAGTCCGCAGATGGCGAGCGAGCCAATCAGAAAGAGAGCTGCCGTATGGGGGATCCGTTTGATCAGTCCGCCCAGCGCTTCAATGTTGAGGGTATGCCGGATCAGGTAGACATTTCCGGCACCGAAAAACAGGAGCGACTTGAAAAGCGAATGGTTTAGCGTGTGGAGCAGGGCCCCGCCAAATCCGGCCACGGCCAGTGTATTCGATTCATATCCCAGGCCGAGGCAACCCAGGCCGATGCCGATGCCAATAATGCCAATATTTTCGATGCTGTGATAAGCCAGCAGCTTTTTGAGGTTGTGCTGGACGATGGCCAACATCACACCATAGACCCCTGTCACGACCGAAAATGCCAGCACCAGATAGCCGATGGTGACCATGTCGGTTTTGATCAGCATCAGCATTCTCAGAATCCCGTAAATGCCGATTTTAATGATCACGCCCGACATGATCCCGGAAATATGGGCCGGGGCAGCAGGGTGGGCCAGGGGCAGCCAGGTATGGAAGGGTACAAATCCGGCTTTGATCCCGAAGCCAAAAAAGAACAGGGCGAATAAACCTATTCCCGCCAGAGTGGGCTGGATAGCGCTGAATTTCGTGATTGCAGTGAAGTCGAACGAGCCGGTTTTGATCTTCACCCACAGAAAGGCGATGGTGAGAAGAAGGATGCCAATATGTGACTGGATCAGGTAGTTCAAGCCCGCTTTCATCGTTTCCTTTTTATAGTGCTCAAAAATGACCACAATGAAAGATGATAAGGCCATGATTTCCCACAGAACCAGCAGCATCAGGCTGTTCTGAATCGTGCACAGATCGACGAGAGAAGTGAAAAGCAACAGGAATGCAATCAGGTGCATGGTGATGTTGTCGGCCTGGTCGCGGTATGCCTGCATATACCTGAAGCCATACCAGCCGCCGGTGAAGAAGGTAAAGCTGATCATCAGGATGAACCACGCGGAGAGGGAATCAATCCGTACGGGAATTTCTCCGGTGACCATTGAGCCAGGATAAACGATTTCCAGCGGACCGCTTGTAAAAACGGATAACGACAACATAATGCCGATAAAGGCGAGCATACCGGTGACACCCAGTGTCAGGATGCCCCTTCCTTTGGTCGTTAAAAAAGGAATACAGAGAATGGTAAGAATTGCAAGCAGGTTGAACAGTTCAAGCAGCAACTTATTCATGATCAATTTGTTAGTTTGTCCGGTGAAATGGAAATAACTTTCAACCCGGTACGGATGACAGTTATTTCGCGAGCAAAAGTACAAAAAATGCAGGATGCGATTTCTAATTTGCGTCCTGAATTGTTGTGATCATAAAAATTAAGGAGTTGTCAATTCCCGGCTGATCCCCTGCAGACCCACATTTATCGGGATGCTATTCCCTGGCCAGTTCAATCCAGACGGGAGCATGGTCGCTCGATTTTTCCCATCCTCTCACTTCGCGGTCAACTCCGGCCGCCTGGAGGCGGTTGCTGATTGACGGACTGAGCAAAAAGTGGTCAATACGCAGGCCGGCATCGCGGCCGTAGGAATTGCGGAAATAATCCCAGAAAGTGTAGATACGCTGATCCGGATATATTTTTCGGATGGCATCGGTCCAGCCCTGACCGACCAGGTTTTTGTAGGCCAGGCGCACTTCGGGCAGAAAGAGTGCATCTTTTACCCAGCTTTCCGGCTTGTACACGTCCATTTCGGTCGGGATCACGTTAAAATCGCCGGTCATCACAGCCGGAATTCCTGAAGCGATGAGGCCTGCCGCATGTTCAGTCAGCCGCTGGAACCACCGCAGCTTGTATTCGAATTTGGGGCCGGGGGCAGGATTACCGTTGGGCAGGTACAGGCAGCAAATGAGGATCCCGTTGATGGTGGCTTCGATATACCGGCTGTTCACGTCGTCCGGATCGCCTGGGAGGAGGCGTCTGACTTCGGCCGGTTCCTGTCCCTTCGATAAAATGGCAACCCCGTTCCAGCTTTTCTGTCCGTGCCACAGGGCATGGTATCCCGCTTCGCGAATGGCTTCAAGCGGAAATTTTTCCTGTGGCGCCTTCAGTTCCTGTAAACACACCACCTCGGGCGATGTTTCACTGAGCCATCGCAACAACACGGGCAGCCGCCCGTTTACCCCGTTCACGTTATAGGTTGCGATCTTCATAGACAAAATTTTCCTGTTAAGGTACGATAATTCTGCAGGCCGGGGGTCATATCCCGATTTTTTTGCCGACGATTTGCAGGATTTCCGTTTCAAGGGCAATGGCTTTTTTCTCCAGGTCATGGGCTTCTTTAAGAACCGCTGAAACAAATACCTTGTCTTTCAGTCCCCCGGCGTTAATCTTAACGTTCAGGGCAGCCCCGAGAACGGCCGAGCGGGCGGCAAGCGCGCCGACGCCGGCATCGGAAACCGAGTTCGGATTACCCTGTTCGGCCATGGCTTTGATCAGCTCCATCGATTGAAAGCTGAACTGCATCACCTTCAGGGGAACGCCGATGGCCTGGCGGGTTGCCGACTGGATCGCTTCTTCCCGCTGCGCCTTTTCTTCTTCGCTTGCTTTCGGCATTTTGAAGGCTGCCATCAGCGTGTTGAAGGCCTCCGTATCCTGACTGGTGAGCAGCAGAAGCCGATCGTGAATGGCTTTCCCTTTTTCGGCCCAGGCGGCAAATTCCTCCCAACGGCTGTCCCATCCTTTTTTATGGGACGACAAGTTAGCGACCATGGTTCCCAGGGCCGCACCCAGCGCTCCCATGCAGGCAGAAACGGAGCCGCCGCCGGGGGCCGGCGATTCGGAAGCAGTTTCTTCAACGAATTTTTTAACACTCAGTTCTGTCAGTTTCTTCTGACCGGCTTCTTCGATCAGGTATTCAATGATCCTTTTTTGCGGGTCGAAGGGAGCCAGATCATCCAGTCCCATTGATTTTATGGCAATTTTCAGGAGCTCCTCGTCGGCAACCCCGGCCGAGCGTTTTTGCTTGTGCAGGAAGTATCTTCCGGCTTCGAGTATGGGTTGCAGCGGGATCAGACCGATCAGTTCGGAACCGGTTACCCGGATCCCCCGTACGGCGGCCCGTTCACAGGCTGCCTCAAATACCTGGTGAACAGAGGTGACGGTGATGTCGGTGATGTTGAACGACAACTGGGCGATGCCGTATTCCTCGATATACCAGCCGATGCCTTTTACCCCTTTCAGCATGCCGGGTTCATAAACCGGATTGCCGGCTTCATCGGTTAATAGCTTTCCGGTAAGCGGATCACCCTCCCGTTTCAGTCGTCCTTTTTCGCGGATGTCGAAGGCAACGGCGTTGGCCAGCCGGGTTGAAGTGGTGTTCAGGTTCACGTTGTAAGCTACCAGGAAGTTCCGTGCGCTGAGCGCTGTCGCACCGGTGCGGGCTACGGCGGCATTGAATTCGGCCGGGCCGAAGTCGGGTTTCCAGAGCGGGTCGGGCAACTTCCGGCACAGCCCTTCGTATTCTCCGGCGCGGCAGTTCGCCAGGTTCTTCCGGATTTCAGAAGTGGCCGTATTCTCATATAAGTATATCGGGATCCCCAGTTCTTCGCCAATCCGCTTCCCCAGCAGATTGGCATATCCGATCGTTTCTTCCATGGTAATTCCGGTCACCGGGATCAGGGGCAGCACGTCGGTGGCTCCGAAACGGGGGTGCTTTCCCCTGTGCCGGCGCATATCGATCAGTTCGGCGGCTTTTTTCACTGCCCGGAAGGCTGCTTCACAAACCTCTTCCGGCTCGCCGACAAAGGTCATGACCGTTCGGTTGGTCGCTTTGCCGGGGTCGACGTTCAGCAGTTTGACACCGTCGACCGAGCGGATCGCTTCGGCGATCTGGCTGATGGTATTCAGATTATTCCCCTCGCTGAAGTTAGGGACGCATTCGATGATCCTTTGCATGCTGTTCATTTTTTTCCCTGCCGCGGACAGTTTTCATTCCTGCCCTCAGTCATTCTCCTGTATTTCAAAAAAACGATCGCAGTTTGATTCCTTGATTACTCTCTTATACGCACATCTCCCGTTTTTCCATACCCGTTCTACCGGCAGATAGCCCTGATGATAAAGGATATCCTGGTAATTGTCCGTTTTGAACACCATGATATCGGCCAGCTTACCTGTTTCCAGGCTTCCCCGGTCGTTCAGGTTTAAAGCCAGTGCGGCTCTGCAGGTCAGTGCTGCCCAGGTTTCGGCCATGGTCAGCTTTTGTGCTGCCCCCAGAATAGCGGCCTGGATCAGCAGGTTTCCCATGGGTGCGGAACCCGGATTCCAGTCGGACGCGATGACCAGCGAAGTTCCGGCGTCAAGCAGCCGGCGCGCCGGAGCAAAAGGCAATCCCAGTCCCATCGAAGCACCCGGCAGTACCACAGGAATGGTATTGCCGCCTGCTAAAACGGCAATTTCCCGATCGTCGGCGGCTTCCAGGTGATCGATGCTGAGGGCGCCGGTTTCGGTGGCCAGTTGTGCGGCACCGGCCGTGAACTGGTCGCCGTGCACGATCCGGTCGAAGCCCATATCGCGAACCTTGAACAGAAACTCCCTCGCCGCCGGCAGGGAGAATGCTCCGCTGTCGACAAAAATATCGACCCGCCGTGAAAGTCCTTTTTTTAAAACGACAGGCAGCAGTTCATTCAGGATGTGGTCCAGGTATTTGACTTCGTCTCCTTCGAAATCTTTTGGCAGCATGTGAGCGGCCAGACAGGTCGGGATCAGATCGGCCTTCGACTTTTTCGCGGCTTCGGCAATGGCTTGCAGGATCTTTAGTTCCTGATCAACCGCCAGGCCATAGCCACTCTTTACTTCGATGGTGGTGATTCCCTGTTCGAGCAACTGGCGGGCGTGCACAGCCGTAACAGCGGCAAGTTCCTGCATGGGTTTCTGACGGGTCTGTCCAACCGTGTTCCAGATTCCGCCGCCGGCTGCATTGATCGCCCTGTAATTTGCGCCCGACAAGCGCAGGGCGTATTCCTCAGCCCTTGTACCTGCCCAGCAAATATGCGTGTGTACGTCGATCATTCCCGGCAGGGCCACATAGTCTTCATTCAGGAATTCGATGGTTTTTGGATTGCTTTCGGCTTCCAGCTTGTGGAAATCATCGACAGCCTCGATTTTTCCGTCGAGCACAAGAATACCCTGGTTTGACCGGATCTCCAGCCGGTCGTCTGACAGAGGTCCGCGGGCGGGCAGTTCGGCCATCGTCAGGAGTTGTTTGAATGGGCCTATTAGTTTCATAATTAACAGTTAAGAATCAAGAATCAAGAGCCAAGAATCAAGACATAAAAACCAGGAATCAAGACGCATCGCGTCCCGGCGACTTCGCGTTTAAATCTATTTCCCTTGAATTGTCTCATCCATCAAAGTTAAGATTAAAATGCGTACGGTTGTCGATAGCGGCAGGATAGCCTGCATCGGCATGGCGAAAAATTCCAAGGGCGGGGTCATTGTGCAGGACCCTCCGCAAACAGCGTTCCGCACGTTCGGTTCCGTCGGCGACCACAACCATCCCTGCATGTTGGGAGTAGCCGATGCCCACGCCGCCGCCATGATGGAAGGACACCCAGGTGGCCCCGCCGGAGGTATTGGCCATCAGGTTTAACAGGGGCCAGTCTGAAACGGCATCCGAGCCGTCGGCCATTCCTTCCGTTTCACGGTTGGGGGAGGCTACCGACCCGCAGTCGAGGTGGTCGCGGCCGATGACAACCGGGGCTTTGAGGCGGCCGTTTTTGACCAGTTCGTTGAAGAGCAGGCCCGCTTTTTCGCGTTCACCCATTCCCAGCCAGCAGATCCGGCTGGGCAGTCCCTGAAAAGCCACCTTCGCCTGTGCCTGTGAAAGCCATTCTTTCAGGTGTTCATTCTCCGGAAAAGTCCTGATCAGCTCGCGGTCGGTGGTATAAATATCTTCCGGGTCGCCCGACAGTGCTACCCAGCGGAAAGGGCCTTTGCCTTCGCAGAAAAGCGGACGGATAAATTCGGGGATGAAACCTTTGTAATGAAAGGCATTTTCTTCACCGCCCCGGCGGGCAAATTCGCGCAGGTTGTTGCCGTAATCGAAGGTAACGCTTCCCCTTTTTTGCATTTCCAGCATAAAGCCGACGTGCCGGGCCATACTTTTCAGCGCCAGACCGCGGTAAGCAAGCGGGTTGCTCTTTCTCAGGCTGCGTGCAGCTTCGGGTGACAGGCCATGCGGAACATAACCGTTCAGCGGATCGTGGGCTGAGGTCTGGTCGGTGAGAATGTCAGGGATCAGCTTGTCAGCCAATAATTTTTCCAATACATCACCGATGTTTCCGACCAGTCCGACCGAGAGCGCCTTTCCCTTCTCCTTCGCTTCCAGTATCCACCTGCATGCCTGCTCATAGCTGGCGGTCATCCGGTCAACATAGCGGGTTTTCAGCCGCTTTTCGATCCGCTGCGGGTCTACATCCACACCCAGGAAGCAGGCTCCGGCCATGGTCGCTGCCAATGGCTGTGCTCCACCCATTCCTCCGAGGCCGCCCGAGACGATCAGCTTTCGGTGAAGATTTCCGTTGAAATATTTTCGGCCGCATGCGGCGAAGGTTTCATACGTTCCCTGAAGGATCCCTTGTGTTCCGATGTAAATCCAGCTTCCCGCGGTCATCTGCCCGTACATGATCAGTCCCCGCGACCGGAGCTCATTGAAATGCTCCCAGGTAGCCCATGCGGGGACCAGGTTGCTGTTTGCGATCAGTACCCGCGGCGCTTCCGGGTGACTGCGCACCAGGCCTACCGGTTTGCCTGACTGCACCAGCAGGGAATGGTTTTCATCCAGTTCAAGGAGCAGCCGGATTATCTCTTTTACGGCTTCGGGATTCCGTGCCGCCTGTCCCGTTCCGCCGTACACGATCAGGTTTTCCGGATCTTCCGCCACTTCTGCATTCAGGTTATTCAGCAGCATCCGCAGGGGTGCTTCCGTTTGCCACGAACGGGCATGAAGCCGGTTGCCGGAGGGTGCACAATAATGCGGATGCGATGCGTACTTTTCAATAAATTCCGAACTGTTCATGCTGCTCATTTTGAAAGTTCAACTGATGTTTCCCGGCCGTCCGGTTCAGGTGACTGATAATCTCCTTCGACTGGATCAGGCTGACGGCCCTTTCAATGTCTTCGTACAGGATGCGGTCGTTCTCATGAAAGGAGATGAAGCGGCGGATAAACTCATGCGCTGCGTCCACAAGAATTCCCGATTTCAGCGGTTTTCGGAAATCGAATCCCTGAGCGGAAGTGATCAGTTCGATGGCCAGTATTTTTTCAAGATTTTTCACGATGTGCAGGGTTTTCCGGGCGCTTATGGAACCCATGCTCACATGGTCTTCCTGCCCGAGTGCGGTTGGGATGCTGTCGGCGCTGGCCGGGAAGCACAGCGTTTTGTTCTCGCTGACCAGGGCTGCAGAGGTATATTGCAGGATCATCAGCCCGGAGTTCAGTCCGGTGTGTTCCATCAGCATCTTGGGCAGCCCCGGGACGGTTTCGGTCATGGAGAGGTAAATACGCCGGTCGGCAATGTTTCCCAGTTCGGCGGCGGCCAGTCCGGCATAATCGAGCGGCAGGGCGATGGGCTGCCTGTGAAAGAGTCCGCCGCTGATGGTTTTCTCTTCCGAAAATACGATCGGGTTGTCGGTGACGGAGTTGATTTCGGTAGTGACGATCTCCTTCAGGTGGAGCCACGCATTCCGGGAGGCGCCATGCACCTGCGGAATGCAGCGCAGCGAATAGGGATCCTGCACCCGCGTGCAGTTCCGGTGCGATTCGACGATCTCCGAGTTCTGCAACAGTATGCGCATCCGTTCGGCAACATACACACAGCCGGCGTAGGGACGCAGGGTATGGAGTTCTTCATCGAAGCTTTTCACCGAGCCCATCATCGCCTCGAGGTTGATCGCGGCAATGATATCGGCATGATCCAGGCAGTTCTGCATTTTTTCGACGATCATTACCGCATGGGCGCTCATAAACTGGGTGCCGTTGATCAGGGCCAGCCCCTCTTTTGGCCCCAGCTCAATGGGTTGCATGCCCAGTTGCTGCAGGACTTCTGCGGCCGGCTTCATACCGTCGCCGCTGCAGACAGTGCCCATTCCGATGAGTGGAAGAAAAAGGTGCGACAGCGGCGCCAGATCGCCCGAAGCACCGACCGATCCCTGTTCCGGGACACAGGGGATGACGCCCTGATCGATATGCCAAATGATCCTCCCGAGGGTGTCGGGCGAAACCCCGGAGTAGCCTTTTGCCAGCGAATGCGCTTTCAGGATCAGCATCAGTTTGGCGATCTCTCTGTCGACCGGCTTTCCGACGCCAACGCTGTGGCTCATCAGAAGGTTGTACTGCAGCGTTTTCGTGTCCTGCTCGTCGATCCGGGTGGTACACAAAGGGCCAAACCCAGTGTTAATGCCGTAAACGATCCGGTGATTGCGGACAATATCGGCGATGATCCGGTGGCTCTGACTCACTTTTTTGCGTGCAGCATCTGTCAATACGCCTTTTTCAAGGCCGCGGACCAGCCGGATTGCCCTCCCAACAGTGAGCAGGTCTTCACCGTACCTAAATTCCTGAAGCAGACATTCTTTTTGCATCATTCGCGTTTTTTTCAAAAGAATTAAGGTCACTCTGTCCCGTGCAAGGTAAACTAATTTCCCGGGACAAAAAATGACAAAAAGAATGGTTTCAATTGCCTGCATAGGCGTCATGCGATGCAGAAGCGCAGGGGAAAGAGTTAACCGGATCTATTTATTTTGATTATCCAGGGTGTAGCTGATGGTAAACGACATATAGGGCATTTCCTTTCTCCATCTTTGTATGCTGAAGTCCCTACCGGTTGTGATTTCATGGTATCGCTCACCCGAAAACAGATCGTTGAAAACCAGTGTGGTATTCCATCTGCCTTTTTCAAATAACTTTTTGATGGCCAGATTGGATACAAAATAGCCGTCCCGTTTTGTTTGCATGTTCTTCATAGGACTGGTATAAGCCACGTCCCATTTCAGCGTCCATGAACCCGAAAGCAGGAAGGTGTTGTTTAGCCGCGCATGGCCTTTTAACTGCTCAATTTTCTTCTGGATATCTTCAAAGCGGATGTCCTGCCGGTAGTGGTATAAGGCGGAAGACAGGTTCATATTCCACCATTTTGCCAGATCCACGCCGGTCATTAATTCTACGCCAAGGCTCTGTGATTTTCCGACATTTTCGGGTGAGCGGACCAGCCTGTTTTCGGTTCTTGTTTGTGAATAATGCTGAATCAGATTGGCGGTTTCCCGGTAGAAAACTTCACCCGATATAAAATCTTTTTCCCACGATTTTTTATATCCGGCTTCCCAGGCACCGGTGAACGAAGGATTCAAGTCTCCATTTCCTTTGTAAACAGAATAGGGCGTTTCGTACTGTTCCAGAGGGATCAGACTCCAGTAATTCGGACGGTTTATCCGGCGGGAATATCCCATGTAAAGCTGATGTGTCTTGGAAATGCTGTACGTGAGGTGTCCCGACGGAAAGAAATCGTTATAATTCTTCTGTGCGGGAATAATTTTTTTCTGATTCCCTGCAGGATCGTAGCTGTAATCCGATCGTCTTTTCATGTATTCCGTGCGTATCCCAATCTGGAGCGCGAGTTTTTTCCAGTCTCTTTTCAGCGAGAGGTAAGCCGCGTAAATATCCTGCTTAAAATTGACCGACTGGTTTGCCGGTTCATCTGCAAACCTGGTGATGTTGCCTTTTTCGTCAAAGGTACCGCTCACCGAAGTCAGTTGAGGAATATGGTCGGTATTGACCTGAGCCCCTGTTTCCAGCGTGGTTTTTTCATTGAGGGGCAGGCTGTAGTTCAGTTTTCCTTCCACAACGATCTCGTTTTGCTCCGTACCCTTGTAACCCACCCGGTCGGTATGGGAATCATAGACTTTCGTATCGGTTTGCCGGTCGTGAAGGTCCCGCAAATATCCTGAATAATTGATGTAAGCCGATAGCAAATGCGTCCGTTTTCTGTTGAATGCGTGATCCCATGTAAAGGTAGTGCCGATGTATCGAAAATCCATATCGACCCGGCTGTCCAGTTCGTAGTCCAGGGAAGTGCCCGCCCCGCTTTCATCTGTAATCCGCTCTGAAGTAAGCCCGTTTTCGCGGTACACTTGCCTGGCTGTTTCGGGATAGATGTAGCCCGAAAAGTTGATGTAATCTTTGTCTGTCAGATCATAATTGAATCCTGTCTCGAAATAGGAATAATCTTTATACCGCTTGCCCGACTTGCCTGTTTCTGTTTTATAAGTCAGGCCGTTGTTGTCCGTCAGTTGGTTTTCGGTACTTTGATAGTCGGTCCAGACAAACCTGGACCATTGACCTTGTACGTACCATCCGCTCTTTTTGCCCTTGTTGTCAACCGAAAAGTGCCAGTCATAGCCATTCCGGCTGTTCACTTTCATACTTGAATTGATAGCATAACCTTCCATCCGGTTCTTCTTTAAGATAATCCGGATGATTCCGGCAGTTCCTTCAGCAAGATATTTGGCAGAAGGGTTGGTGATGATCTCTATTTTATCAATCTGGCCGGCGGGTAACTGCCTGAGTTTTTCCTCGCCGTTGGCAACGGGGTGCCCGTTGATATAGACTTTGAATGTCCCTTCACCGCGATAGCTCAGCTTTCCTTCAAAATCCAGCTGAACAGAGGGAACATTTTCCAGCAGGTCCATGGCCACCTCCGCACCGGGAAAGCTTCCCGCGTCGATCACTTTGCGGTCGACCTGGTAACTTATCGAGGGTCTGGCTCCGGTGACCCTGATCTCATTCAGATTTTCGGTCAGCACCTGCAATTGGATTTCTCCCAGATCGCGGGTGCCCGGTTGCAGCAGAAGATTTCGGATCATCACCGGCTGGTAGCCGATGAAGCTGATGTTGAGACGGTACCTGCCGGTCGCGAGATTATTTATCCGGAAATCTCCCCGGGTGCCGGTAACCGCTCCGTCAACGATGGCCGAATCGCCTTCGTTATGCAAGGCTATGTTCGAATAGGCGATAGGTTCGCTGGTATGGCTGTCAACGACCGTACCCCTGACCTGGCAAGGCTGAGCGAAAAGGTGATTCAGGCAACAATTAAGCGTAAGAAAAAAAGCAATAGTTACGTATTTCATCCGAACAAAATTGATTTTTAACGGTCGGATGGAACTCGCATGAATTTGTTCATACGTGTTTGTGTTGATTGGCAAACATGCTCGTTTCATAGTCAGATTCCCGGATCATGATCGTTAGGGTCATAAATCATTTTCAGGCGAAAAAAGACAGCTGTCTTTATCGGCTTTTCCGGTTAGTTACTTCCCCAAATCGAATGGATTGCTTTTATTTATCAAAAGTCGGTTATATGTCGCCTGTTGCTAATTAAAAGCGCAACGAAAATGATATTTTTATTTCATGTAATAAAGTGCAAATGTCATTTATTATGATTTATTTTTCTTTTTAGCGGATTTGATATATTTACACCAGTCCGGAGACAAGCGTGTTATAATAATGTAGTAATAATGATAACCCATGAAATACCGTCCAATTTTCAGGAAGATCACTGTTGTTTGTATGATAGCGTTGGCTAATCTTTCAGTTTCGGCTCAAAAAGAGGTGAACGGGCGTGCCCGCTGGTTTGTCGATTCGCGTTTCGGCATGTTTATCCACTGGGGCGTATACAGTGGGGCCGAAGGCTTTTGGAAAGGCGAGAAGCTCCGTTACGACAATGATTATGCGGAATGGATCTATTACCGCAACCGCATCGCGAAAGACGAATACCTGACTTTACTCGATCGTTTCGATTGGGAGAATATCGATCCTGAAGAATGGGTGCTCCTGGCAAAACAGGCCGGAATGAAATATATAACCCTTACGGCCAAGCATCACGATGGCTTCGCTTTGTGGGACAGCAAAGTAAGCGATTATAACATTGCCCGTTACACCAGCCCAAAGCGGGATATTGTCAAAGAATTGGCAGCCGCCTGTAAAAAGCACGGATTGAAGATGGGCCTGTACTATTCGCACTGGATCGATTGGGAGCATCCCGATGGTTGGGATCACTCCAAAGAAATTACAGGATTGAGTCCGGAACAGTACGATCGTTACTGGCAGGGAAAGGTGATTCCTCAAATGCGCGAATTGCTTACCAATTACGGCGAAATCAGCATGATCTGGTTCGATATGTGGATTCATCATTCTTCTACTGTGGTCAGTAAAAACCAGTTGATGCAGTTGAAGTCGCTGATCCGGAAATTGCAGCCGAATTGTCTGATCAATTCACGTCTGGGACTTTCGATTGAAGAAGACCCCGATATCGATTTTAAAACACTTGGCGACAATGAGCTGGGAAGCAAAAAAGAAGAATTTCCGTGGCAATCGCCCGGTACGGTAGCGCATTCGTGGGGATTCAGTTCGTACGAAGGCCAGTGGAGGTCGACCACCACCTTGTTGCAGTCGCTGATCAGTAATGTCAGCCTGAATGGGAATTTTATGCTGAATATCGGTCCCCGGGCAAATGGGGATGTGCCTTATGAAATTACTCAGCGCCTGCAGCAAATGGGCGGGTGGCTGGCTGTAAACGGAGAGTCGGTTTATGGCAGCGGCGCTTTCAGCCTGAATAAGGATCAGCACGAGTGGGGAAGGATAACCTGCAAAACAGAAAAGGATGGCCGGACCACGCTTTACCTGCATGTTTACACCTGGCCGCTGAACAAGTCTCTGTGTGTAACCGGAATTGCCGAAAAAGCAAAAAAGGTTTATTTGCTGGCCGACAAGCAAAAATCTTCCCTTGCTTTTTCGTTTAACCAGGCTGTCACCAGGATTACGCTGCCCAACCGGCAGCCCGATCCTTTTGTATCGGTGGTGGTGATGGAATTTGATCATTATCCTGCTGTTTACGACAGTCTGGTAGCCGAAAGCACAGGTGGAGGATTTTCGCTAAGTCTGAAAAACCGGCTGAAAGCGTCAGGCGATTCGCTGATCCGGCCGGCCGAACGTTTTGGTTCGGTTCCGGCTCACGCAACTATTACGCAAAAAAGCACGTACCGCTGGCGCATTTCTGTTGACCAGCCCGGCCCCATGCATGCGGATGTTTCCTGCAATTTCCAGGGTAAATCGCCCGCGGGGACGATTATCGTCCGTAGTGCGGGAAAAGCCGTTCAATCGGTCATTCAGCCAACCGGGAAAACCGTAGGGGAGCCGCGCTCCGACTGGCAGATTGACGGCTTCAATTCGCAGCGGGTAGGAGCAATTTCGTTCCCATCGGCCGGTTTTTATGATGTTGAACTGGAAATCGTTCCCGGCAAAAAAGAGGAAGTTGGTTTCCAGTGGTTATGGCTGGGGAGATAATCTTGCATACTTGTTGTTTTAGAGCCGTTGAGTCTCAATATCTTCATTTCCGAGTATGGGATCAAATCGGTAAACTACTTTTTTTACCAACCTCATTTGGTTAAAGCATTGTAAACCAATTAGCCCTTTCATGACTTACTCCTGAATATTAAGGTAGTTCATTTTCCAAATTCAGATTCTTATTAGGCCTGGAGCCCATTTCAAAAATTAGCGTTCCTCCGTTTTTGAATGCATCATGGTTAAACCAAAATTTGTTCAATGAGTTTCCATTCAGGATAACCGAATGGAAATATTTATTCTCCTTTGAATTATTTCTTGCTTCAATTGTAAATTTGTCAGGCCGGTCCGGAAAAATAATGACCTTGTTAAACCTGGGAGTACCAATGACCCAGGTGTTTTGTCCCGGTGCTACCGGGTAGAACCCCATGGCACTTAAAACATACCATGCTGACATTTGCCCCATATCTTCATTGCCACATAACCCGGAGGGACTGGCTGTATATAATTCGTCCATGATTTTTCGAACAAGCTCTTGCGTCTTCCAGGGAGCCCCTGCATAATTGAATAAATAACTGGTATGGTGGCTGGGCTCATTGCCATGAGCATACAGACCTATTAGTCCGGTCACGTCAAGTTGGGTTTCAGGTATTTCAGAGCTCATGATAAATAAAGAGTCCAGCTTGCTGATAAATTTTTCATTTCCCCCAACCAATTTGATGAGGCCCGGAACATCATGCGGAACAAACCAGGTATATTGCCAGGCATTTCCTTCGGTATAATGCCGGTTATTTCCCTTTCCAACCAAACGAGGGTCAAATGGACTAAGCCATTCACCATTGGAATCTTTCGGGCGGGCAAAGCCTATTGTTGTATCTATCAGGTTCTTATAGTTTCCGGCTCTTTCCATAAATAATTCGTAATCGGCAACTTTACCCAGATCATTTGCAAGTTGGGCAACACACCAGTCATTGTATGCATATTCAAGTGTCTTTGAAACCGACTCTTTGATTTTGTCATAGGGCAGATAACCAAATTGTAAGTAATCTTTTAAGTCCACCCTTCCCCTGGACGGATGATCGGCAGGCGGAGTTTCCAAGGCATTCTTTCTCACCGCCTCGTATGCGCTCTCTATATCAAAGCTCCTGATCCCTTTCCTGTAGGCATCCAAAATAATGCTGACCGGATGATCGCCAATCATGTCGTTGGTGTAACTGTTCCCAAATTGCTGCGGAGTCGGCAGCCATCCTCCCTCTCGATACTGGGTAATCATCGTATTGATGACATCATGGGTTCTTTTTGGTTCGATTAGTGCCAGAAGTGGCATCTGAGCCCGGAAAGTATCCCACATGGAGAAATCACTGCGATAGGTGAACCCTTTTGCAGTGTGTATCTTGTTATCCAGTCCCCGGTATTTGCCGTCAGCGTCACTAAATGTGCCCGGAAATAAAAGCGAATGATATAATGCAGTATAGAAAATTGTTAATTTTTCACTGTTTTCCTGATCAGTTTCCACTTTTATCTTATCCAAGGCTTTTCCCCATCTTGCTTCGGCATTTCCTTTAACACGTTCGAAATTCCAACTAGGGATTTCCTTTTCAAGGTTCAATCGTGCCTGTTCAACACTTGTGTATGAAATTCCAACTTTCACCTGGATGATTTCATTCTCAGAAGTGGCATAATTGATAAACGCGCCGACACGTATGCCTGAATCCTCTTTAGAACCATTTTTAATTTCATTTTGATTCCATGTTCCTGAAGAACGAAAGGCTTTGCTAAATTTTGCATAGAAATAAACCACCTGGTTTTTTACAAAGCCGGTTGAGATCCGGTATCCTTGTACTTCAGAATCACTGACCACTTGAATATGAGCGTTTGCACAAACCTCACGGTCACCAATCCCATGCCCCAGGTCAATTATGATATGGGATGTATCAGATTCGGGGAAGGTGTACTGATGAAATCCGGCACGTTCGGAAACAGTAAGTTGAACTTTAATTCCGTAGTCGGTTAGGGTTACGGAATAAAAGCCAGGAGTCGCCTTTTCTTCCAGGTGTGAAAAACGGGAGCGGTATCCTTCATCCGGATTTTCTTTACTGCCCGCAGAAATTTTTAATTTGCGGGTTGTTGGCATTAGGAGGATATCACCCCAGTCGGCTGCGCCCATTCCACTGCGATGCAAGTGGCTGAAACCCATGATTGAGCTGTCGCTATAATGGTACCCGGAACACCAGTCCCAACCTTTAGTGCCTGTATCGGGTCCAAGTTGAACCATGCCTCCCGGAAGTGCCGCACCTGGGAAGGTATGCCCATGGTAATCAGTTCCAATGAAAGGATTGACATGCTGAATGGATTGGGCTGCCGCCTGATTGATTCCGGACAACATCGATATTGCGAAAATGGTTAACATCCAATCGGAGAAAAACCGGTATGTCTTATTCATAGCTTTTATTGGTTAAGAAAATTCTTCAATCCGTAAATTTCAATCGCGTTCGTCCTAAGTAACTTTTCAATGATTACCATCGCTTCCTTTTCACTGATGTATCCGCTCCGTACCATTACTATTAAAGTATTTTCAACTGTTTCCCGGGCCATCACCGATGCAGCATAAACCCCTTCGGGCGTATGGCAATCGCCTCCAAAAGCAACGATCTTATTGTTAGGGACTGTTTCAAGGAATTCTTGAATATACCGTTGGGTGTAGGATGGAGAGATAGATGCCGACCAGGCAAGATCAATGAAAACATTCGGGAAATTTTTCGCCAGTGCTGCCAGCTCGCCACCGTAAGGGTAAGCTGCATGGAGTAAAGCAAAGCGGACTTCCGGAAATTTAAAAAATGCTTCAGTCAGACCAGTTGGATTTGAATTGGTAATATAATTTCCGTTAAACGTTTGCAGGCCCGTATGTATCTGAACGGGAAGTTTGTATTGGTTGCATTTGGAAAAAACGTAAAACAGAAGATAATCCTGCAGTGGCTTAACTTCGTCAAAGGCCAATTCGTCCCGTTTGTTGCCTTGCAGCTTTTCAAAGATTTCCATCGCTTTTTCTCGCGGAACAGCATCACATTGCAGGGTTCGTTTGTAAGCCATCATTACTTTTAAACCGATTGCTCCCTTCACGAATAACTGGCGATGAATGATTGTATCAATAATCTGCTCATATCCGGAGAGCGTTTCGACAGGGAGTTGTCCTGCATTTTTACATAACGAGGCAATTTGACGGTAACTATTCAGAAGATAAATTTCATCAGACCAATAAAGGCTTTTAAAATACAGGGCATCCTGTTTGGCCGGATCATCGTTGTATCCGACCAGGATGCTTAAATCTATTTTTGCTTTTGTTTTTAGAACATATTCATAATAGTCTTTCCTTTCCCGAAGCTTTGCAATTCGCATGGAGAGCTCTTTGTAGGTATTTTCATTCAATTCAGTAATGCCAAAAAGATCTCTTGCTGCAATACTGACCATCCGCCCATAACCCGTTACTTTCACGTGATCCCAATGGTCTTTGATCATATCCCACTTTACATCCGGACTTAAGGCCGGATTTCTCATGCAATCTTCCAGCTCTTTTCCGGTACTCTCCGATCCAGAAGAGATCAGGTCAGAACACTGGTAATTATTAAAGAGGCAACCAATATCTCCGCTTAATGTTGCCGATTGCTTTTCGCTCATTAAATGCTCATGCGAATCGATGATCCGGAGATCGTAAACCGCCTGATGAATGCGTCCTTCGAATCCTGCTTCGGGAGAAGGGTATATTTTTACCTGACCCGATGCCGCTAACCCATAACAACAGTATCCGGCGAGTAGGATGATAATTTTTTTCATATAAAAGATATTGGTTGCCAAAGTTGCTGTTTGTCGATGTTTTAATATCCCGGATTTTGTTGGCCTATGGATGGATTATTATCCATTTCCTGCTGCGGGATAGGGAAAAGCAGAAAATTATCCGAAATCACAACCCCTTTTGCTTCCAGGGTAACTTGCTTCACTGTTTTCGTGCGGATCAGGTCAAACCAACGTTTATGTTCGCAAAGGAATTCATAGGCTCTTTCCCTCAGAACAAGATCTCTAAAAGCCTGAGCAGTTGGTGCTGTCTGTAAGGTAAAATCTACAGGAGAAACAGCCGCAGGAGGATATCCATAGGCCCTTCTGTGTACCATGTTCAGTCTTTCTAAGGCCAGTTGAGTAGGGCCATTATTAATTTGATTGTCGGCTTCAGCAAAAATTAACAAGACCTCCGGGTACCGATAAATAGGAAAATCATTTCCATGTCCCGGAGCAAAGCCCGGATCTTTGAATTTACCAAACAGGAGCGGACGGTCAGATGGATTCTGTACAATCGTCCCGTCTTTTTTGGGATAAGAAGTATAGATATTAAACTGCCATCTCAGGTCATTATGATCCCAGTCCCTTAAAAGAGGGAAAGTCGGTAATCCATAGAATGATCCCCATCCGTCGGACGAAAATGCACTGTTTGCTAATGCATACTGTTGCGGAATAGAGGAACTTCCGTTTGACCTGGAGTATTTCAATGAAAAAGCATCTTCGGAAGAAGTATTCGCGGTTGGTCCGAAAATTAGCTCAAAATCACTTGCTTTGGTTACGGGCACCAACGAATAAACCCCTGAAGTAATTATTTCGTTGGCCTTGGTGAGGGCTTCCTGCCATTTCTCTGTATACAAAAAGACATCAGCGAGCATGGTTTTGGCTGACCATTTCGTAGGTCTGCCGACGAGCTGCTGAGCATTCGGTAAATTTGTCTCCGCATACTTCAAATCTTCTACAACCAATGTATAAACTTCTTCCGGCGTAGCTCTTTTGATCGATGTTTGGGAAACGCTCTCAACTGGTTCTGTTCTTAAAGGAACTCCGCCCCAACTCCTGACAAGAAGGTAATAAGACAAAGCCCTCAAAAAACGCGCCTCACCCAACAGTGCTTTTTTTACAGTCTCGTCCATCTCAATAGGGGGAACGTATTTTAAAACAAGATTTGCATTTCGGATGGCTTCATAGAAGGCTTTATAAGCATTGTCGGTTCTCCCAATACTGGATGAATTCATCACACCCTCAGTTAAAGAGGCGTAAATTCCCGTACCAATTGCATAATCTTCGACGCCGGTAAACTGTCCACCCCAGTCGATGAAACTGTAGGTTGACCGGATCGGATTATAAATTGCATAAACAGCCGATTCGGCGTCTTCTTTTGTTTTATAGAAATTGACCGAGGACAGGCTGCTTTTGGGATCTTCAGTAAGCAACTCATCACATGAAACAAAACAAAGGAAGGTGAGAGGTAAGATGCACTTCAATATTTTCATAACAGTGGTTTTATATTATTAGAACTGAAGGCTTGCGCCAAAGGTGTATATTTTTGGTATCGGATAACCTAAGTTATCAATGCCATTGGAAAAAGAGGTGCTGCCACCCCTGGTATTGACTTCAGGATCATACCAGGAATAGTTGGTCAGTGTCAGAAGATTCTGTCCGCTTACATATATTTCCCCTTTTATTCCAATCTTCGGAAAGGAAAAATTATATCCCAGTTGGATGTTTTTCAACCTTAGGTACGAACCGTCTTCAACAAAACGGTCGGATGCTGAGAAAACAGTTTTGGTACTGATTTTGGGATATTTCGCGTTTGGATCAGGATTAGCTGTAGACCAGTGGTTGGAATACACCTCTTTCAACTGGTTTTCGCCAAAATAGAAACTGTTCCCAACCGAAGTAATGTTCACATTGAAAATATCACCTCCTGAAACCCCTTGAAACATAAAATCGAGGTCAAACTTTTTGTAACTTAACGTTGACCGCAGGTTATAGGTAAAATCCGGATTCGGATCTCCTATGATAGTTCTGTCACCAGTCGTAATACCGGGTTTTCCATCTGTATCCTTGTATTTTATGGCCCCCGTGTTGTCCAGTCCATCTTCCAGGTACCCATAAAATACTCCAACTGGCTCTCCTTCTCGGAGCATGTTTACTGAAACAGCTAATGGCTGAGGAATTGCATCTCCCATAATATCGCTTCCACCAGGCAATGAAACCACTTCACTTTTATTTTTCGTAAAATTGGCATTGACCGACCATTTAAATTTCCTGTCTGAAATCACAGCAAACAAGCCTGCTTCGATACCTTTATTCTGAATCTTTCCCACATTGCTGATTGTGTTTTTATAACCGGATGAAGTGGGAAGCTGAGTATAAGCCAGCAGATCCCTGGTATCTTTCTGATAATAATCGATGGTAACCGAAATCCTGTCATTCAAAATCCCAAGGTCAATTCCGGCATTTGCCTGGCTGGTCTTCTCCCATTCCAGATCAGGATTTGCCAGGTTCCTGTTGTTCGGCGCGAAACCAATATACCGGCTGTCGTTAAAAACAGTTGAATATGTTTGTAAGGTATTTAAGGTTTGATATGGACTTATACCGGTATTACCAGTGATCCCCCACGAAAGCCTAAATTTTAAATTGGAAATTGTTTCCGTATTCATCCCTTTCATGAAGTCTTCATTCATGATCCGCCAGGCAATAGCTGCAGAAGGAAAGTATCCCCATCTGTTTCCCTTCGCAAATCTCGATGAACCATCGCTTCTGACACTCGCCGTAAGCAAATAGGTGTCCTTATAGGAATAATTGATTCTACCGAGAAAAGATAATAAAACCCAATTCGACAAGTTACTGGCAGGCATTGACACCTGGCTTCCTGCACCGAGATTATATTCTCCCATCTCATCGGTTAGAAAACCGGTGACTGACCCTGTGTTATAAGTCAAAATTTCATTTTCCTGATAAGTAACACCAGCCAATGCATTTATATTGTGGATGTTATTGAAATTTTTCGTGTATGTCAGTATATTTTCATTCAAGATGTTCATCATATCCATAGAAGAAATACGACCACTGCCTGTTGGAGTTCGATCGAGTGATTTTGAAGAGTAATAATTTTCGCGTGAAACATCCGATTCAATCCCAATGGAAGTCTTAAATATAAGATCTTTAACAGGTTCATATGCCAGGGTCGAATTCACCATCACATTTTTTGAGTCCGTGAGCTGTTTGCGTTCCTTTGCCATGGCTAAAGGATTATCAAGCTCATTAGGGCTGAAACTATATGCTCTTACTTCGCTATATTGACCGTTCTCGGTATAAGGAGCGATGGTTGGAGGTGCAACGAGTGCCGCCGACAAAGTTGTACCTCCTTTCTGACCATTAATATCGATCGTATATAAATCGCTATGCATCAGATTCGTATTTAGGCTAAGTGTGAATTTCTTACTAACCTTTCTCGAAATATTTACCCGGATGGAAATCTTATTCAGAGAGGAATTAGGAATGATGCCATTCTGATCGAAGATATTTCCCGAAATGAAATACTGGGTATCGTCGCTTCCACCGGAAAAACTGAGAAAGTGGTTTTGCATTGGAGCTGCCCGGAACAGTTCATCCTGCCAATTTGTGCCTTCAGAAAAAGAGTTGACATCGTCTTGAGTAAAGTAGGGGGTTCCGCCATCATTTGCTGCGCGTTCATTGGCAATTTCCGCAAACTCGCGCGCGTTCATCATGTCTATTGTTTCCGATACTTCCTGTACCGCATAGTAACTGTCGAGAACAACATTCGTCTTCCCTATTTTACCACTTTTTGTTGTAATCAGGATCACGCCGTTAGCTCCCCTCGAACCGTAGATTGCAGTCGATGAAGCATCCTTCAGGATTTCTATGGACTGAATATCATTTGGATTTATAGAGCCAGGAGTACCTGCCAGGGCAAAACCATCCACTACATACAATGGCTCATTGTTTCCCATAATCGAATTACTCCCGCGTATACGAACGTTTATTGGAGCGCCCGGAGCGCCTGAATTCGGTACTACTGAGACGCCAGGGGTCTTGCCCTGAAGTCCCATTTGCGGGCCTGAAACCGGATACTGGACAATGTCATCAGATGAGATTGATGATACAGAGCCTGTTACATCTGACTTTTTTAACGATTGATATCCGATGGCAACGACCTCTTCAATTCCAATTGCTTCTTCTTTCATGGTTACATTAATGTCCTTTTTGCCACCGGCAGCAATTTCCTGCGTTTTCATTCCTACAAACGAAAATACGAGTATACCGTTACCAGGCACATCGACAAGTGAATAATTTCCTTGAGCATCAGTAATGGTTCCTTGGGTTGTGTTTTTTACAGATACTGTGACTCCGGGTAGGGGAGCGCCTGAAGAGTCGGTGACCTTGCCGGACACTGAGTGTTGTTGTTGTATCGTGAGATCTTTCCCTGGTGACAATACGATTTGCCGGTTTTTTACGACATAGGTAATGTCTGTTCCTTCAAAAAGCAGGTCCAACACTTTTTCTACCGAGCTATTCAGTACGTTGATACTCAGCTTCCTGTTCACATCAATCATTTCAGCCGAATACAGAAAATAAAAATCGCTTTTTTCTTCAATGGTTTCCAGTACTTGTTCTACTGTTTCGTTTTTTAGTTCCAGCGATAACCTGGTTGTTTGTGAATAGCTTTCGGAAGCGATTGTTCCCAAAAACGAAAGCAGGATCATTATGAATGTCAGTTTCATTTTCAATAAGATTTTAGTTGTACCCGGGAATATCCTTTCACGGGTATAGTAATCCCATGCTTTTTTTTTCATATTTTTGTTTTGATATGGTTTGAAAAATGGTCAAAAATGTTTTTTTGACGTTTTTTGAATCGCGGGCAGGGAAATGCGCGACCATTTTCCTGCTTTTTTGGTTTGGTTTGTCTCTTTTTTATATCATAGGCAATTTATTTAGATTCAGATTCGCTTTATTGGTGACATTTACTTCTTTTTTAGTCCAATCACTAATTTTTGTTTAGAGAAACTTCCATCAGGTAATTTTTTCTCTGGAATAAGCGTATAACTGACCGGTGTGGCTAAGGCCATCAGTTCGAGTGTCTGTGACAATGTTTCAGTGGAAAAAGTCGCAGTGTATGTTAATCGCTTTATTTCTTCGCTGGTAAATTCCACATCGATATTGTACCACCGTTCCAGCTTTTTCGCAACCTCTGCAATCGGGTCCCGTTTAAACACCAGCAAACCATCTTTCCACGCGATGTTTTTTTCTGTGTCTGATTTTTCAACAATGTATTCGTTGCTTTTTGTATCAAAAGTCACACATTCGTCGGGTAACATGGTCTTTATTTCGCGCCCTGTGCTTTCGAAAAGAATAACCGTTCCCTCTATAAGAGTTGTTTCAACTATGTCGTCATCCGGATAGAAACTGACATTAAAAGTTGTACCCGTAGCTTTAACAGCTACATGATCGGTCTCCACAATAAAAGGAATTTTGCTGTTATGCGCGACCTCAAAATAGGCTTCCCCCGATAGAAATACTTTCCGGGTGTCACTGATAAAACGGGAAGGATATTTTAATACCGTACTGCTGTTTAACCAGACTTTGGTACCATCTCCCAATTCAATATGTAATCGCGAACCGGAGGGCGCTGTAATTTCCAAATCATTTAAATTACTGCCGTATTGAGTCTCAGGCAGATTTGTATAAATCAACAGCGCCAATACAGGTGGAAGCAATGCGGCAGCGACACGTGTCATGATTGTCCATATCTTTTTCTTTTGTTGCCCTTCTCTGAACTTGTCTGCACCCTGATCATCATTAATTTGGCGATGAACTTTGTCCAGTACCCTGTAATATTTTATTTTTTCCTGAGGTCCGACTTTCGGTTCGAATTCATCCCATGCTTCTTTTATTACAGCTTTGCCGGCGGTAGTTCGGAATTTTTCCCTTATCCAGAAGAAGAGTTGGTCAGATTCCTCTTCTGTACAGTTTCCCTCCAGGTATTTAATTAGTAGATTTTTCACTATTTGTTTGCCGTTACGTTATTTTCGTATGCATTTTTAGCTTCCTTTCATTCTTGCTTGTATCCGTAGAACGCTTAACCAGAGAAACGCCATTACTTTGGATGTGAAAAAAAATGCAGCAGTAGAAAATCCTGTTTTACAGGAAAAGGCATATAAAGAGGAAATTTACAAACAACGACTGATCGATATTTTGACGGAGATACCGTAATGCTTTTACCATATGAACTTCGACCGTATTTTTCGATATCCCCAATTGCTTTGCTATTTCAGGATAGCTTAACCCTTTTTCCCGGTGCATTTGGAAAACCTGTTTTTGCCGTTCCGGCAAACGATCGATCAATTTTTGAACTTGACTGTTCAGCTCGTAAAACTCTAACTCACTGATACTGTCAGGAGCAGAATGGATATCTGAAAAATTCTTCAGGTATTCCTGGTACTTTTTATCAACGGAACGTTTCCTGATAACGCTTATGGAACTATGGTAGGCGACAGTGAAAACATATGAGTTCAGTGATTTGAAATCTTCAAATTTGTTCCGCGATTCCCATATTTTAATGAAGATTCCCTGTACGATATCCTCTGCTTCCAGGTCATCTTTGAGAATCCTGCTGATAAATGCGAAAAGCTTATGGAAATACCATTCATAAATCTGATCAAAAGCCTGCACATCATTTTTTTTTAAACGCACCAGCAATTCTTGTGTAATATTTTCTTTACCGGAAGACAATGCTTGATCAGATTAGAGAGTTTAAACTGCTAAAGTAAAAAATATTTGAAAGAAACGAATTGAGAGAGCCAAAGCTCTCTTACAAGAGCATGAATTTTGCGAATAAGAGAGAATAGTGGAAAACTTATTTGGATACTGTCGATGCTTGAGTAAAAATCTACCGAGTGACTATTATCTCTTAGTCACCTGATAGACACCAGATCTTCACACATGTCGCGATCGGGAATATAACGGTAGGCAAAGGAAGAAAAGATCGCGGAGTTTTCTTTGAAGAAGTCTTCAAAGCTGACCGACTCTCCGTTTTGAACCCGTATGGTGTTGCGAATACCCGGCATTAAATAAGGTTAGCAAGTCAATACAAATTTAACTAATATTTTTAGAATTTTGATTGACAGGGCATTCAAAAGAGGGGAGGGGCTGGAAATTTTTGTCTGACGGTTGGTTGATGGTTCGCTGATCGTTCAGTGCTCCTTCGCTGATGGTTGGGTGATGGATATCCCGTTGGCGCCTGACAGAACTACTGAGCACTCTTTATTTCGAATGTTCCGGTCAGCTCTTCACTTTCCTTGTACCCATACCGTACCGCTTTAGCCCTGATCGTGTATGTTCCCGCATCAAGCCGGATCGCACCGGTGTAAAGTTTCCACCGGGGATTCTCACCCTCTTCAAACGTATAGACTAACGAAGCGCCGTGAGTCGGACAAAAAAGTGACAATGTCATCGGAGCTGTGAATGTTCCTCCTTCCCGGTGGTTTTTTGAAAACCTTTCTTCAGGCGAATTAAAGATAAACCAGGGTTTATCCGTTACCGGCTGTTTCTTGCCCGGCCACATCATTTCAATCATCTCCGGTTCATTCATTCTTCCCATGTCGTTTGTTTCGATCATCCACTGGTCGAGCAGTTGGCGCATGTTTTTCAGAATGTCCCTGTACTCCGGCGAGCTTGCCATGTTGATTAGCTGGTACGGATCTTTTTTTACGTCGTAGAGTTCTTCAGGAGGACGGGTGCCGGTCATCCACTTTTGCTGATCGGTTGTAAGTTTCCCTTCCGCATCAAGGCGCAACATTTCCTGCATGATCGGCATCTTCGACAGATAAGGGATCCAGATGTTATAGCTGGTATTGGTGTAGAAATTGCGGATATAAAGGTGATCCCGGTTACGCACGGCCCGGATCATATCGTATGACTCATCTACCCGGTCGCGAGCTGCAAAGATGTATTGCCGTCCATTCGCCGGGTCGTCATATTTCCCAAGGAACGGCCTGCCCTGCATGTGCGCCGGCGGACAAATACCGGCAAGAGAGAGTGCAGTGGGACCAAGGTCGATCGAACTGATTAACCGGTTGTCGACCGTCCCTTTTTTATACCCGTCGGGAAATTTCACAATCAGGGGAATGTGCAGGCCTGAATCATAGAGCCACCGTTTGGCACGGGGAAGCCCGTCGCCGTGATCACCCCAGAAAAAGATGATCGTGTTATCGAGTTCGCCTTCCGATTCCAGTTCATCGAGCAGCTTACCGGCCCATTCATCAAGGTTTGCGATATTATCATATTGTTTGGCGATATTTTTCCGCACGGTTTCGTTATCCGGATAATAAGGGGGGACAACCACTTTGGAGGGGTCCGTTTTCACGTCGCTGATATCCCATGCCTGACTTTCGTGTGTTCCGGTATAGTTGAAAACGGCAAAAAAAGGTTGCTTTTTATCCTGCCGGTTTTTATAATGGGCTTTTTTGCCGCATTCGTCCCATATGCTGGCCGGGACCGGGTCGCGGGCGAATTGATAATCTGTTTTGCTGTTATTGGTACAATAATAGCCGGCAGCACGCATGTATTCGGTGAACGCCTTGACATAATGGGGCGGAACGGCTGTGAAAGTCAACGGATCTTCAACACTGCGACGATACGAAGTGGTCCGCATATGCATACACCCGATCGAAGTCTGGTACATACCGGTGATGATCCCGGCCCGTACGGGCGCACAAATGGCAGCAGTCGTATAGACATTGCCAAATACGATACCCTGCTTTGCTAAACGATCAAGCTGAGGTGTCCGGGCCACCGGATCGCCATAGCATCCCAGCCGGGGACTGATATCTTCGGTCGAAATCCAGATTATATTCGGTGATTTCACGAGTGTTTGTTCCTGAGCCTGGACCGGATACGCAAAACCGGCAATGACTGCAGGAATGATTCCGGACAAAACGGGCTTCCTGATTGTTCTGATCTTCATAAGAAAAGGTTTGGTATTCAAAAATAAAAACAAATCTAAACAAAATCAAAATGAGTGGCAGAATAAGACCTGCATGCTCCTGAAAAAAGGTTGTTAGTTTGTTAGTCAACACAGATCAGAATGTGTGGCGGTACGCATAATTTTTCATGTTTTATTTTTTTCATTGATTCTTATTATGTATGTTGCCGTCCTGTATTCATTTACTACAGAATTGATGATCTGTAAATAAAAAACAAAACTGCCTGTCATTCAAAAAGGCGATGAAAATAAGGGAAGTTATGCAAAAAGTATTAATCATTTTTAACCGGGAGCCATACGACAGTACGGACGTTACCTGGAATGGACTGCGGCTCGCTGATACATTAAAGAAAAAGGGGCACGAGGTAAGAATTTTTCTGATGAATGACGCGGTGGATCTCGCACGCGACGCGTGCAAACCGCCTCAGGGATATGACCAGGACCTGTCGCAAATGCTTAGGGACTTGATTGGGAAAGGCGTACCGGTTGAGGTTTGCGGGACCTGCATGGCCCGTTGTGGCCTTTATAAAAACCACCCGTATTTCGAAGGAGCAAATAAATCGACCATGGCATTCCTGGCTGATTGGGTAGCTGACAGTGACAAGGTGGTCACATTCTAAATCAGTCCGGATAGATATTTTTGACGTCCACGTTTCGTGGACAAACAATGTTTATGGACAAACTTAGTGCTCGCAGTGGCAACTGAGGCTTTCGCTCCTGGCCTTTTCAAACGATTCCCTGCCCTCTGAGAATGCAAACCAGGCAATACCCAGTGAGCCGGCAATATCGAACCAGCCGATCGCAAAAAGCTCGTACAGGATGCTTGAAGCAAGCAAAATAAAGGACAGGTAGAAGCAGGTTTTGGTGCAGTTTGCATCCATGATGATGGCATCGGAATGCAACTTTTTGCCCACCCGCAGTTTCCAGGTCATTAAAATATACATTGTGAGAATGGATAATGCGGATATAACGATACCTGCAATGGTGGTTTCGGGTTTGGTCCCTGCAATCCCGTTCAGCACGGATCCGGCGATCAGTCCGGCAGCCAGGATATAGAAGGCAGTCCCGGTTATTTTAAGCGCCTGCCGTTCGAATTTGTCGTTTGAGCTGACATCGTGAATGCCTGCTCTTCTCATCCGGACAATCATGTGAAGAATGCCGACGCCCGAGAGAACTTCCACAAAGCTGTCGACCCCGAATCCTAAAAGTGCAAGCGTGTCATCGTTGATACCGAAAAATACGGAAACCACTCCTTCGGCGATATTGTAGACAATGGTTACAACTGCAAGGATGAAGGCTGTTTGGATTAATTTTTCTTTATGCATAATTTGTCCTCTCCGGGCTTAAAGATAGCGAATTAAAATTGCAGGGGTTTGGGCCTGCATGACTTTTTGCCGATATCCCGGCTTAATATCTCCACCTGTTGGCCAGGGCCACCAGCGACAGCATGACGGGAACTTCAACCAGCACCCCAACCACCGTTACCAGGGCCGCCGGCGATTGTAATCCGAACAAGGCAATAGCCACGGCAACGGCCAGTTCGAAAAAGTTGCTGGCGCCGATCATGGCTGCCGGCGAGCAGATGGCATGGGGAAGCTTTAATTTCCGGCCCCCGATCCAGGTGATGAAGAAAATAAAGTAGGTCTGAATGACCAGCGGAATGGCAACCAGAACGATAATCAGCGGATTTTGGGTGATGGTGTTTCCCTGGAAAGCGAAAAGTAAAACCAGAGTAAGCAGCAGTGCCACAATCGACACGGGCTTGAACTTCGGCAGGAAATTTTCTTTAAACCACTGTTCGCCCTTTCGCCCGATAAGTGTTTTGTGGGTGATATACCCCGCGACCAGAGGAACGACCACAAATACGACCACGCTTGCAACCAGAGTATGATACGGAATCCGGACATTGGTTATTCCCAGCAAAAAACCGACAATCGGCACGAAGGCCACGAGGATGATCAGGTCATTGACGGAAACCTGTACCAGCGTATAGTTGGGATCGCCATCGGTGAGGTAACTCCACACAAAAACCATGGCCGTACACGGGGCTGCACCCAGCAAGATGGCGCCGGCTATGTATTCTCCGGCAAGTTCGGGCTGAATAACAGCGGCATAGATCTTCGAAAAGAAGATCCATGCAAAAAAGGCCATGGTGAATGGCTTGATCAGCCAGTTGACGACCACCGTCAGGATCAGTCCTTTGGGGCGCTTCCCGACGGTTTTAATACTCGAAAAATCAACCTGCAGCATCATCGGATAGATCATCATCCAGATCAGGACAGCTACCGGGAGGTTGACCCCGTAAATTTCCAGTTTGCTCAGAAATTGTACACTTTCGCCCGAAAGACTGCCAATGATAATTCCGGCGCCTATGCAAAGAGCGACCCATAAAGTGAGGTATTTTTCAAAAAAGCCGATCCGCTTTTTACCCGTGGCCATAGCGTTATTCATTTAATGCCATTTACGGTGATGCTGAAAATTCCCATATTGCTTTTCTTCAGCAACTGCAACTCATCCTGGCTGATGTAATTCAGCATGATGGAGTCGGGGATTTCGATCGCCTTTTCTTTTTTGATTTCGACAGCATGAAAGCCTTTGGCCCGGATCAGGTCGAGGTACGCGTTTTTTTGAACGGCGCCTGAAACACAACCGGCATACATTTCGGCGGCTTGACTGAGTTTTTCAGGGAGTTGCCCAATCAACACCACATCGGAGATGCAGAAGTGCCCTCCCGGTTTCAATACCCGGTATATTTCGCTGAAAGCTTTTTCTTTGTCCGGGACCAGGTTTAAAACGCAATTGCTGATGACCACATCAAATGTGTTATCGGGCAAAGGCATTTCCTCAATGTCGCCCTTTATAAACTGAATATTGCTGAATCCTGTTTTTTGAAGGTTTGCATTTGCTTTTTCGACCATGGCATCGGTAAAATCAATGCCTGTAACACGACCTTCATCGCCCGTAAGCGTTCGCGCCACGAAGCAGTCGTTCCCGGCACCTGAGCCGAGGTCCAGGACATGGTCGCCTTTCCTGATCCCGGCGTATTGGGTCGGTAATCCGCAACCCAGGCCAAGGTCGGCGTCCGGATTATATCCTTCCAAAGCCGAATAATCGTCGCTGAAAACGGAATAGTCCATCTCATTGCAACAGCTTGTCCCGCCGCAGCAGGAGCTTTGGTTTAATAACTTGCTCTGACCGGCAATCGCTCCGTATTTATCTTTTACAATCAGTTTTAAATCTTCTGCTTTCATCTTAATTGTGGTTTAATTTTATTTTGATACAGATTTGAAAAAGCTTCCCTGATCTCATCACGCACGCGGCGGAATTCACCCCAAATGTAATCGTCGGTACCCGTTGCATGTGAGGGGTCTTCAAAACCCATGTGCAGGCGGTTTTTCACCTTTCCGAAAAAAGCCGGGCAGGTTTCGTTGGCATGATCGCAAACCGTGATGACGTAGTCCCACTCCTCATTCAGATATTCATTGACCATTGTGGGTTGATGATGACTGATGTCGATGCCTTCTTCTTTCATCACCGCCACTGCTTTCGGATTTACCTGCGGGGCAGCCTCCGTTCCGGCCGAACGGACGATGATGTTTTTGTTGAACGACTGTAAAAAGCCATGAGCCATCTGGCTGCGGCAACTGTTGCCGGTGCATAAAATTAAAATCTTCATCCTTACTTGCATTTAAAGTTTTCTGCCTTCAGCTTTTCCATGAAGAACAGGAGCATTTCTCTTAATTCCTCGATTTTTTCTGGATTCAGGCAGTAGTTGGTTCTCACTCCCTCAACATGGCCTTGTATGAGGCCGTTCTTTTTTAATTCCCCAAGATGCTGGTTTACCGTCGTCCTGCTCAAAGGGAGTTCCTCTGAAATGTCACCTGTGATGCAGGATTTGGTCTCGGCAAGATACTTCAGGATTTGTAACCTGGCAGGATGCGCCATCGCTTTGAAATACTCAGCACATACCTGCAATTCCGGATCGAAGAGATCTGTCTTAGATTGTACCATTCTTCAACTATTTGACGCAAATATACGTCAAATAATTTTATGGACGTATATATACGTCAAAAAAATCAGCAATTTTTTTACAGGTTCTGAACGCTTATGGTTACGCTTGCCCCGGGTTTGATCTCGTCGGTTGCCCGGAACAGCAGGGTATCGCCTTCGCTTAGTTCGCCGAAAATCTCAATGCCGTTTTCCTGGGAGATCCCCTCCCTGACGTCCACCCATTGTGTCTTTCCCTGGGTTACCCGGATCACGAACTTCTTTTCGAGTGTGGTGGTCACTGCCGGGAAAGGTATCAGAAAAGAACCTTCGGGCCGGTTTAGCTGAAGGCTGGCCATGGCATACATGCCGGCTTTTAGGTCGTTCCCTTGATTGTCGTATTCGTATTCCCACAGTTCGGTGCGCGTATCCGGATCAATGCGGCCTGATTTTCTCGTCAGTTTGGCTGAGAATGTTTTATTCTTGACGGCCTCGGTTGTAAATGCCAGTGTTTTTTCGGCGGGAATGCTGTTTACGTACGATTCGGGAACATTTACCCGGACCCTGAACTTGTCGTGCCGCTCGATTGTAAGCAGCGGATTTTTTGAGGCATTTGCATTTCCAACAAAATCGCCTGTATAGATCGATCGCTGCGTGATCATTCCGTCAAATGGCGCACGGATGGTCAGATAATCGCCCATCTGTTTCCAGGCCTGCGTGGCCGATCGGGCAGATGCGAGCGCTGCGCTGTCGGCCAGCATCTGGTTTTGGGCGCTGATTAATTCGGCCTCGGCAACAACTCCCTCCTGCCTTGCCGCATTCTGAACGCGTGAATACTTGTCCCGGCTGTTCTGAAACCGGACCTGGGCCTGGTTGTGCAGAGCGCTGGCTTCGGCATATTGTGCAATTACTTCCGGAGCATCGAGTGCCACCAGCACCTGTCCCTTTTTGACCCGTTCACCAATATCCACCTTCACATCCCGGACATAACCGTCAACTTTGGCGTGGATCTCAGCGCGTTCGTAGGGGAGCACTTCTGCCGGAATATCCAGGGTCTTGCTGATATCCTGCTTTTTTAGGATAAAGGCATTTTTCACATCGGCCACTTCTTTTTCTGCTTTTTTATCGGGTGAACAGGAAAGAAGGACGCTAAAAACGGCAGCGGTCAGTATGGATCTCTTCATTTTTCAGGATTTTATTTCTTCAAAATAGTTACTTTGGCGATCGTCGGGATCAAGTGAAACACTTTTAAAGGCATGTTTCCCGATCACGGTTCTGTACAGAAGCGGCAAAAGAAGCAGGGTGCTGACCATCGAAAATAAAAGGCCGCCGATGACTGCTACGCCCAACGGGGCTACCTGGTCGCCTCCTTCACCCAGCCCGACAGCCATAGGCATCATACCTGCGATCATGGCAAAGCTGGTCATCAGGATCGGTCGCAGACGATTGGAAGCCGCCGTGTACCAGGCGTTTTGATCGCCCTGCTTTCGTAATTCCTCGGCGTTAGTCATATAAAGAATGGCATTGGCAACCACGACACCCACAGCCATGATCGCTCCCATATACGACTGAATATTCAGGCTATGGCCGGTCGCCAGCAGAAGCAGGACCGCTCCTCCGATCACTGCGGGAAGGATCGAAACGGTGACCAGAGAAATTTTAAATGACTGAAAACTCGCGGCCAGCATCAGCAGGATGACCATGAGCGCAATGAGCAATCCCAGCCTGAGTTCGCTGAGTGTTTGGTTTAGCAGATCAACCTGACCTCGTTTCAGGATCTTCACTCCGGCAGGAAGCTCCCCCAGGTTTGCGATGGCCCGGTCGAGCGCTTTAATGCCCGCACCCAGATCTTCTCCACGGATATTGGCCGTCAGGGTGATAAAACGTTCCATGTTGAAGCGGTCATATTCGGCCGGGGTGCTCACCCGCTGCCAGCCGGCCACATCCCTGAGGTACACCTTACGGTTCTGATCGTTCACAACGGGGACCATCCCGATATCTTCCGGTTTGTCGACCTCGTACTGCGGGAATTCGACCTGGACCTGGTAGGCAACACCCGAAGCCGGATCGCGCCAATAATTGGGTTGTGTAAAGCGGCTGGACGAGGTGGCCGTAACCATCGATCTGGCGATATTGTTTACAGTCAGACCGAGTTGTCCTGCCTTGACCCGGTCGATGTCTATTTTCAGGCCAGGGTAGTCGAGCGGAGTGGTGATCTGCACATCCCGGAAAAAATCCGCTTCATTCAGCTTGCTTTGTAATCGCCGGGCGACCTGAAGCGATGCTTGCAGATTTCGTCCTAAAACGGCTACTTCGATGGGATTGGTTGAGCCGAGGTTCATGACCTGGTCTACCAGATCGCCCGGTTCGAATGAAAGCTGCGCACCGGGCATGCGGTCTTTAAACTGTGCCCGCAGTTCCTCTTTAAATTCCTCGACGGGATAATCCGCATCTTTTGACAGGTTGATCCGGATAACAGCCTCGTGCGGACCGCTTGTCCACAGGTGAATGAGGTTGACCGGGAAACTGGACGGCTGGGTGCCGACAAAAGCGGAACTGATCGCGATATTTCCTTCACCCACGATTTCTTCGGCGGTTTTCAGAAGTTCCTTTGTGGCATCTTCGGTCCGTTCGATTCGGGTGCCGGTGGGCATCCGCAGGCGGACCTGCGTTTGGCCGGCGTCTACTTTCGGGAAAATATCCAGTCCAATAAAATAAAATCCGGCTCCCGTGAAAACAGCAACCAAAATGAAATAAGCAGTCAGTGTCACGGCGCTTCTTGCTGTGAGGCGTTGGATTACGCCGAGGTACCAGGATTTAAACCGGTCGAAGCGGCCGTCCTTTTGCGTTTCCTGTTTCATGGGTTTCATGATCCAAACGGCCATGACCGGAACAAAGGTCATCGAAAGCAGGAAGGAGGCGATCATGGCAAACCCTACCGCCAGCGACATGGGCATGAACATTCCCCGTGGTACGCCCGACATAAACAGCGCCGGTGCAAAAACAGAGAGGATACTGAACAGGATAAGCAGCTTGGGCGTGACGATCTCCTTACAACCATCGAGGATAGCCCGCACCCGGGGTTTACCCAGTTCGAGATGACGGTGAATATTTTCGATGGTAACGGTGGCCTCATCCACCAGGATCCCCACTGCCAGTGCCAGCCCGCCCAGCGTCATAATGTTAATGGTCTGACCGGTCATATTCAACAGAATGACACTTGAAAGCAATGCCACGGGGATGGTAAGCACCACGATCAGTGCACCGCGGCGATCACCCAAAAAAAGCAGGACCATCAGGCCGGTAAGGATCGCACCAAGACCTCCTTCGAAAAGTACATTTTTCAGGGAGTTGATCACATAGCCTGACTGGTCGAATTCGTACGAAACGTGAATGTCGCCGGGGACGGCAGCCTGCATGTCGGGAAGCGCTCTTTTCACATTCCTGACTACCTCCCAGGTCGACGCATCGGCCCGTTTGGTAACCGGGATATAGATCGACCGGGAACCGTTTACCAGGGCATAGCTGGTGAGGATATCCGTTCCGATGGAGACATTGGCCAGGTCGCCCAGGTAAACTGAGGCTCCTTTGCCAAGTTTAAGCGGTATTTTTTCAAGGTCGCGGATATCTTCGACCACCGCATTTTGAGGTGTGATCAGGGATTGGTCGCCCATTCGGATATTTCCGGCGGGAGACAGGGCATTTCCTTCGGCCAGGGCCCTGACAATCTCGTCGGGCGTATAATTGTAACGTTGTACTTTTTCCGGATCGAGCTTAACGATGACTGTTTTTGCCGCGCCCCCAAACGGAGGAGGGGCGGAAACTCCCGGCAGGGTTGAAAACATCGGGCGCACCTTGAACAGGGCCAGGTCGGCAATTTCGCCCAGTGTTCGCGTTTTTGATGAAAAAACAAGCTGCCCCACCGGCACACTTCCGGCGTCAAAACGGGTGATGAAAGGAGGAACGGTCCCCGGGGGCATAAAGGCCCGCGACCGGTTCACATAACCGACCACTTCGGCTGCAGCCTGGCTCATGTCGGTTCCTTCGTGAAAAATGATCTTGATCAGCGCGTTTCCTTGTACCGACTTCGATTCGACTGCCTTTACGCCCGTTACATAGAGAAAGTGGTATTCGTAATAATTGGTTACAAACGATTCCATTTGCTCGGGCGAAAGCCCCCCGTAGGGCTGTGCAACATAGATCGTCGGTAACCCGAAGGTGGGAAAGATGTCCACTTTCATTTTTTTGACTGCCAAAAATGAAAAGAACGCGATCGCCAGCACGGCCACCATCACTGTAACGGGTTTCCTCAGTGCTCCTTCTATTAACTTCATGTCAGTTCTCGATTTGGTTCAGGAAAATTGAGACATCGCCGCGGACGATCGCCAGTTTCAGTAAGGATTGCCATGCCCTGACCGAAGCATTTTTCAGCCGGGCCTCGGCATTGAGCAAATCGTACTGCGCCCGGATCAGTTCCGTATAATCGACCAGACCCGAATTATACCGCGCCTGAAGCGCGCGGTAGGCCGATTCGCTGGCCTTGTATTCAACCGGAACTTCTGCCGCGATATGCAGCGAAGTGGATAACTCGTTCAGTGCGGTGGTTTCCTGCCGGCCGACACTGATTTTTGTCTGCCGAAGGTACTGTTCGGCCGAACGGATGAGGGCTTCCTGCCTGTTGCCCTGCAACCTGACCTGGGGCAGGTCGAGTAGGGGGAAGGTCATCTGCAGGCCAAGGCCGTAATTATAGCGGCTGAACGACCAGCCTTCCGCTTTATCTACCGTGCCGTTAAAGCTGATGCCCGAGCCACGGGCGTAAGTCGTACCCCAGAATTCCAGCTTCGGTGTCCACGAACGTTTAATTTGTTTCAGCCGGGCCTGGTTCGCTTCCAGGTCAAGCTCTGCCATTTTCAATAAGGGATTCATCGTGGAATCCACGTCCGGACGATCATCCGGAGAATGGGGCAGGGCTGAAAAGAAAAATGAGCTAATTTCTATATCCTGCAGATTTTCCGATACCAGCAGTTCCTGCATTTGTTGCTTCTGGCTTTCAAGCAGGTTCTGCAGTTCAAAAAGCTGCGTTTTGGCTTTGGAGAGCTCCCCCTTGAATTTCAGGCTGTCCACCGCCGGACGGAGGCCGGCCGATACCAGAGAAGAAACCTGCTTCAGGTTGAAGGCGTTCCGTTCGATGTTTTTTTGCCAGGCGTTGATCAATTGTTCGGTCGCAGCCATTTCGAGGTATAAATAGGCTACTTTAAATTTTACTTTCAACACTTCGTCTTCTACGCTGGCCAACTGCTTTTCATACTGCATCTCGTTGTAAGCGATGGCCGCTGACCTTTGCCCGAATGTGACGGGCGACCATTTAAAAAGAAGACTGGCGGCGGAACCGGGCACCGCACCGTAATTGTCGTCGGAAGGAGGACCGCTGATTGGCATCACTTGTCCGGGGTAGCTCATCCCAGTGATGTTGTTGTAGGTGGCATAATTGGCCTGGTAAGAAGCATCGAGCGACGGAAGCAACGAATTTTTTTCCAGTGACACATTTGCCTTTGCGGCTTCGGCTTCTTCCTGCTTTGCCGCAATGGATGGATAGTTGCGCCCGGACAGATCGAGCAGTGACTTTAAGTCTGTTTGTCCGTAGGAAAGATGGAACAGAAAGTAAAATGACACCGATATGATCAGTCTTTTACTTTCCTGAATATGAAGAAACCTCCCGTTCATTGAATGGCGAATTTATTTTCGGTACAGAAGAGGTGAAGTCGTGCCTGCCTCTTTGTTAATTCAGATAAAAATATCTCTTTCTGCTTTCGGGCCTGTGGTAATATTAGCAGGAAGTTTGGTATTATTGAAAATATTTTTTCCGGAATTGGATGGGCGTTAAGGTTTCGTGCCTTTTGAAAAACTTCACAAAATTAGACGGGTCATCGAAAGAAAGAATATAGGCGATTTCGCTAATGGTATTTTCGGTGTGTAAAATATAACGCCTGGCCTCCAGTAAAAGTTGTTCCGTAATATGGGTGCCGGCAGTTTTTCCGGAACGTTTACGGCAAACGGCGTTTAAATTCTGAGGTGTGGTATGCAGCAGCCGGGCGAATTCGTGTACTTTATGCAGGCACGGCGTTTCTTTTTCCAGCAGATCCTGGAAATTGTCGAACAGCGAAGGGAGTCTGTCATTTATGGGCGATTGTGTTTCTGCCCATTGCAGGATCCGCGCGAACAGCGCTCTTAATAAGCCATGGATTACATGTTGCGAATGAGCTGAATTTCCGGAATATTCATCCATAATCTCGTTGAGGATGATTTCCGGGAATCGCTGATCGGGAACCTGAATACGGAAGTGAGTGCTTAGCTTGCGGTACAGGCCGATGATCGCTGTTTCTTTGAGATCGTCAAAAAAACCGGCTTTAAAAAGGACAACAAAACCTTTGGGGATGGAGGTAAACTGCCAGTAGTGCAATTGCCCTGGTTTAAGGAAGTAAAACTCCGGGGGAGAAACCTTGAAATTCCGGGATTCGATCCGGTGAAAGCCTTCTCCTTCGCTTAAATAGATCAGCTCGAAATAATCGTCGTGCTTGTGCGGTTTGGTTTTCTTGATCTGCTCCTTAAACCGGGAGATCTTAAACGCCAAACCTTCATCCAGTTTATTTTTTATGCCGATCAGCTTGTCTTCCATGCCGATAAAGATAAGGAATATTTTGTACCTTAACGAGAGTTATCAGGTTTGGGAAATTCCCGCAAGGGACTATACCTCAGGTAAGAATCGAAAACTTCCGGGTCCGGTCCAGTCACCCTGGGATCGTTTGTCTTTGTCAGCTCATTCAACAGGGCCTGTTTTAATTCGCTTTCAATCGTTTTATATTTGTTCTTTCCTGCAAGATTGTTCAGGCAGAAGGGATCTTCCGTGATCCGGTATAATTCATACTCAGGTCGTTGCCCGGTGGCCCATCTGAAGTAGGGTTCTATTGCCTTATCGCGGTAATTTTCAACGATAAATGATTTTGAAGGACTGCCGTCAATGTCTGTAAAGGCCCAGTCTGAATGATGGATTCCATTTTCATCAATCCCGTACATAGGCAAGAGTTCGTCGGTGGTTTCCGGCTTGATCCGCTGCGGCGCCCCTGCAGGCCAGCGTTCAGGACGCTGATTCCAGATCAGCAGGTACTCCTCACTTCGGATCGCCCGTTGCGGATATCCCCAATTTTTATATCTCGAAGAAGAGTGCCGCTCCCGTCCGGCATAGATATATTTCCGCTCCCGGTCTACTGTACCCTGCCGGTTTGATTGAAGGATTTGTGTCATGCTTTTACCACTGATGGGCAGCATTCCTTTCTCCGAAGTTTCGGCGAGTTCGAGGATCGTTGGGGCCAGATCGACAAAGCTGACCGGATCGTCAACAATTCTCCCTCCGGGGAACTTTGCAGGATACCTGACCGCAAGCGGGACATGAACACCATATTCAAAGCAGTTAGCCTTTGCCCGTGGAAAAGGCATGCCGTTGTCGGCTGTGACGATCACGATCGTATTTTCCAACTCTCCGATACTTTTCAGATAGTCCAGCATGCGTTGCAAATGCAGGTCGAACCACTCGATCTCAACAGCGTAGTCGAGCAAATCGCCCCGAATAATTCCATCTTTCGGCAAAAATCCGGGAACATGGGCGTCTTCCTGTCTTTTTCCATTCCGTTTCCAGGAATCTTTTTCATAATCCCGGTGAGGTTCTGTAGCCCCATACCAGAAGAAGAAAGGTTTCCCTTCCGGCCTGTGGTTAATGAAATATTTAAAATTTTCAAAATAATTTACTGCTCCGATCCCTTTAGCAAAGCGCTCATCCTCTTTGCTGCCCTTGCGGTAAAGAATATGACTGCGGTCGATTCCGGCAGCATCGGTTTTACGCCATAATGAGTCGACTTCGGATCGAGCATATTGAAAAGGAGCAACTCCCTTTCCTGTTTTTCCCGTGTAATACCCGTTTGCTTCAAGCAAATCAACAAAAGGAACATATTTTTTCATCCAACTTGAGGCATGCTGCCCGGATTGTTCATTTTGCCAGGGGTAGCGCCCGGTAACGATCGAGCTCCTGGAAGGAGCACAACCAGGCGATCCTGCATAGCAGTTGGTAAAGTATACTCCTTCTTTTGCCACCTGGTCAAATGCCGGAGTTTTGACAAAAGAGCAACCGCCAAAGCCGGTGTGGGCAAACGACTGATCATCGCTAATGGCAAATAAAATGTTGGTTCTTAAGCTCTTTGCCTGTGTCTGCACAGACATCGTTGCAGCTAAAATTAAAGCTGAAGAAAATATGGTTTCAGTGTTCATATGTAAATTTTCAGACATTCTGAATCTCATCGTTGTGTTTGGGGAACGTTTGGATGGTGAAATATAATAAAATCAACGTACAAATAAATCAACAGCAGCAACTTTTGAATCAAACAACAGTCGGGTTTAAGACTTGGCGAAATGAACTCAACAAAAAAGCATTCCAAAGTGATGGAATAATATTTAAAAAACAAAAGCCCTTCATTTCTGAAAGGCTTAATTTTGAGGGTCGGTCTGCAGGGATTCGAACCCTGGGCCCGCTGATTAAGAGTCAGCTGCTCTACCAACTGAGCTACAGACCGCTTTTTTTTGTGCGACAAAAATAGTTTTTTGAATTTTACCTGCCAAGGAAAACAGGAGGAATTTTCCAAATACCCGAAGATTTAACAGGGAAAGATCTTCCGGGAGGTGAGCTGTCCAAAGTGATCCGGAGCCTTCGGGAGCAAATAAAAAAAGCCGTTTGGGAATGACCAAGCGGCTTGTATAATGGATGAGAATTGTATGATTAATCTTCGGTGGGTACCGATTCCAGAATGTCTTTGTCGACCAGGATGCGTCCGCAGTATTCGCAAACGATGATCTTTTTGCGGTTGGCAATATCCATCTGGCGCTGGGGCGGGATCTTGTTAAAACACCCACCGCAGGCATCACGCTGAACCGTTACGACGGCCAGTCCGTTACGGGCATTTTTGCGGATCCGCTTGAACGCGGTCAACAGGCGCGGTTCGATCACCGATTCGATCTTTTCTCCTTTGCTCTTGAGTTTCTCTTCCTCAATGCGGGTTTCAGCAGTGATATCGTCCAGCTCTTTCTTTTTCCTTTCCAGGTCTTCTTCACGCTCTTTTAACTGAGCCCTGGCCGTTTCAATCGCTTCTTTTTTCGAAGCCAGTTCGGCCGTGAACTCCCTGATCTTTTTCTCTGAAAGTTCGATTTCGAGTCTCTGGAATTCAATTTCCTTGTTCAGTGAGTCATATTCCCGGTTGTTCCGTACATTGGTCTGCTGTTCGGAATACTTGGCGATCAACGCTTCCGATTCCTTGATGGCGGTCTTCCGGTTGCCTACCAGGGTTTCCAATGTCTTGATATCTTCTTCGTAATTGCTGATCCTGGTCTTTAACCCGGTGATATCATCTTCCAGGTCCTGGACTTCCAGAGGAAGCTCACCACGCAGGGTCTTGATCTTATCGATTTCGGATGCAACGACCTGCAGTTCGTACAGCGCTTTGAGTTTCTCGCTGATGGGCACTGTCTTGTCTTCTTCGCGGTACTGTTGTGTATTGTTATTCATAAACTGCTGTTATTGTTTCTTATATGAAATAATTTACCGGATTCGTATTGACTTTCGACAAACGGACTGCAAATTTAGAGAATTTTTTTGTAAGTAATTCATAAAAAAGTTCTTTAGTGAATTGCTCGCTTTCAAAATGTCCAATGTCGGCCAGAACGATTTTTCCTTCAGCTTCAAAGTATTGATGGTATTTCAGGTCACCTGTCAAAAACACATCAGCTCCCGAGCTGATGGCCTGCCTGATCAGAAAGCTGCCTGCTCCGCCGCAAACCGCCACTTTCCGGATCATTTTGTTTCGCAGCGGACTATGCTTAACCACAGGAATGCCAAAAATGTTCCTGATTTTCTGAAAAAAATCTCTTTCGTCCGTTTCTTCCGCAAGTTCGCCGGTCATCCCTGAGCCGGTTAGCTGAAACTCATTTTCGAGCGGGTAAATGTCATAAGCCACTTCTTCGTATGGATGGGAAGTCACCAGCGCCCGGATCACCTTTTTCTGTAACACCGCCGGAAAGATCGTCTCAAAGCGAACTTCTTTTTCGTAGTGGATCGTTCCTTTTTCTCCGACATAGGGATTGCTCGCCTCGTTTCCACGGAAACTTCCGGTGCCTTCAACCGTATAGGCGCACGAGTCGTAGTTCCCGATGTTTCCGCCGCCTGCCTCAAAAATAGCTTCCTGAACCTGCCGGAGGTGTTCCGTGGGGATGAAGGTGACCAGCTTTTGCAACTGCCCCTTTACCGGTGAAAGAATACTGCGTTTCACCAGTCCCAGCTTATCGCAAATCCTGCTGTTCACCCCGCCGGTGACGTTGTCCAGATTGGTATGTGCCGCGTAAACAGCGATCTTGTTCCTGATAGCTTTGATGATGCATCGCCCCGTGTCGGTCTGATCGTTCAGCCTTTTGATCCCGCTGAAAATTAAAGGATGGTGGGCGATGATAAGGTCCGATTTAACGGCAATGGCTTCGTCGATCACCTCCGGCGTCACATCAAGGGTGATAAGCGCGCTGTTCACTTCGTCGCCGGGATTCCCGATCAACAGTCCGGAGTTATCGTACGATTCCTGATAAGCCAGAGGAGCGAGCGATTCGATGTACGATGTAATTTCAATGATACGCATGGAGAATGTTCTTTAGTCTATTTCAGCCTTCAGGTCTGTGAGCATTTGGCGGATCGACAAAAGACGTTCAACGAGCTCGTGGTTTTTAACCGTTTCTTCCCTGTTTGTTTTCAGTTTCTGCCTTGCTCCGCTAATGGTCATTCCCCTTTCTTTCACCAGATGATAGATCAGTTTCACCTGGTCGATATCTTCTGTGGTGAAAAGCCGGTTCCCTTTGTTGTTTTTCCGGGGACTGAGCGTCTCGAATTCCTTTTCCCAAAAACGGATCAGCGAAGCGTTCACTCCGAACATCTCCGCTACTTCTCCGATCGGGTAAAAGACTTTCTCTATTTTCGGTTTTTTATAGGGCACAACAACAGCGGTGAATTTCTTAGTCGTACGATTGTCCCATATTGGTCGAAATGGCGATCATGCGGTCATATTCTTCGGGTGTCAGGTCTTTGAAATAGAAGTATTGCGGATTGACCGGTTTCCCGTTTTTATGCACTTCGTAATGGACATGGGGGCCGGTAGAGGTTCCCGAGTTCCCGACATAGCCGATCACGCTTCCGCGCTTCACCATCTGGCCCTGTTTTACCTGAAACTCGTTCATGTGTCCATATAAAGTTTGATATCCAAAGCCGTGGTCAATCACCAGTGAACGGCCATACCCGGAATGTGAATTGTCCACTTCCTTAACAACACCGTCGCCGGTGGCGTAGATTTCGGTTCCCACCGGAGCTGTGAAATCCATTCCATAATGAAACCGGCGAATTTTATATACCGGATGAATACGAAAGCCCCATCCTGAGGCCGTTCTTTTCAGGTCCTTGTTGGAGATGGGCATGATGGCCGGAATACTGGCCAGCATTTTTTCCTTATTCTGGGCAAGTGCCAGGATTTCGTCGTATGACTTCGACTGCACGTAGGCTTCCTTGGCAATAATGTCCAGCTTGCGCGCGGTGTTAATGACAAGCTCCGAATTGTCCAGGCTTTGAAGTTGAGCGTATTTGTTAACCCCTCCAAAGCCGGCTTTGCGGATGGAGTTGGGTATCGGATCAGCTTCAAAAATCACGCGGTAGAGGTTATCATCCCTTTGCTGAAGGTCTGCAAGCACCTTTTCCACATTCTCGAGGTTCTTATACATGAGCTCATACTGGGTCAGCAACCGCTGATTCTCCCGTTTGAGGTTTCTTGTCTTTGGCGTTTCATAAAATTGAAGGATCACGAATGTCATAATGATACTCATCACAAGGCTTGTGAAGAGAAAAA
>JBFXKJ010000002.1:0-56887 GCA_050173895.1 Mangrovibacterium sp.
TGAAGCAAAAAACTATAATGTATACAATTTTGATCGCCGGGTATTCCGTGAAGATACTGACCTCCCGTTTCAGGTTAAGCAGCCGGATGATGTTGCCAAATTTATATCGGCACAACGGTTTACTTCGGGCAAGAAATTAAGCGCACTTATTCTGGATCGGAGTAACGCTATCCATGCTTATCTTCATTTGCCTTCTGTTGATTTTAGCGATCACGGCCAGGTAAAAAGACTTACAAAGGATCTTCAGATTTATGCGGCGCGTTTTGGAGGAAGCAGGATAATTCTGTCCGGGAATGACATAAATAAGATAAGCCCGCTTAATTTGAATACGCTCAAAGCTCAGCTTAAACAACTGGAAATCGATCTGCTGGACTTTGTATCCGTTAAAACAGAGCTGGATTACCAGTCAATGGCTAATGAAGGATTGCTGGAGCCGGAAGAACATTACGGAAAAAAGCAAACGCTGGATGAGATGCTTCAGTCAGTATCCTATATCCCGGATAAGATAAAGGTTGACGGAATTGACAGGCCAACCAGGAATTCAGATAACCAGCTTATACATCCTACGGTGGTTGGAATAAAAAACTTCTGGAGGTGGTTCTCTGATTCAGATAAAGCAAAGCGGATTGAGAAGTTAAGGTATTCGAAACCTATTGAAATGACCGGGAACGAGATCACCCCAAGCGATGATCTGAAAGAGTACAAAAGAAATGCTTTGGAATACGGAAAATCACTGAAGGGAGAATATGTAAACAAAGACACGGGGAAAACTATCACTATTAGCGGTGGGTCAAAAAGCGGTGGTATCAGGGAGATTTTACACCATGATTATAAAGACATTGAACACTTACAATCTATTGCAGCTATACCCCAGATAATAGAAAATTCGATCTTCATTGAAAAGCATGAAAATGAAGATAAAACAAAACATCCAGATATAAAGGAGTATGAATATTTTGTATCAGGTTTAAAAATTGGAGGGGTAGATCACACTGTAAAATCAGTTATTTCGGTTGACAGCAAAGGAAACAATTATTACGATCACAGACTAACACAAATAGAAAAAGGCAAATTACTGGCAGCGTTACCTGTAATACAAAAAACGGGGGCTGAAACCAGTAATTCACCTCTTTCAAGCATCAAAGATAAACGATTACTTGAAATTTTACAAGTAAAATCATCAAAAGTGGTTGATGATCAAGGCAAACCGCTGGTTGTTTATCATGGTACGAAATCTGAATTTATCGAGTTTAAACACGGTGTCGGAAATAGTCAAGGTAGTTATTTGGCAAAAGACCAATCAGCCTTCTTCTTTGCTAATAAAGAGGTTGCTGAAAATTACGGTAACGGTGTTTTAATGGATGCCTATTTATTTATACAAGACCCATACACCGTGGACGTTTCAGATGACCTGAGGGAAATAATATCCGGTGAAGGATTCGAGGATGCCAATGAAGCTGAAGAATACGGATATCCCGTCAGCAGATGGGAAGGAAAGGGTGAGTTGTCGATGGAGGCTAATGATAGCGCGACGGCTTGGTTTGACGATCACGCTCAGGAGATATATGAAAACGCCATTAAAGAAGGGAAAGACGGGATAATAATATACGGAGCAGATGATTCACGACTTTATGTCGTCTTTTCCCCTGAACAAATTAAATCAGCAACCGGTAACGACGGAGGTTTCGATCCGAATACCCCCGCAATAGTTAAAGAACCCGGATTCGATTACAAACCGATCCAGGAGGCCATACTTAATGATAACGGGATGCTGGATCAGAAACTGGAAGCCATTACCGCCGCTTCACAGGCTTATAATCATTCAACCGAAGTAAAAGTACCCTGGAATGAAACAGTTGATAAAATACGGGAATTCTGGAACGATGAAAACCTTCCCATACGCCGATGGGAAGAAGAAATATTAAAACGCGCAGGAACCCAGGATGATAACTCCAAGGCATACCGGGATATGCGTAATTCTTTCGGACGAATGGAAGCATTGTACAGGGGATTCCAGGAAGGCAAAATTGACCCGGTAAAAGGATCTATTGTTAAGATCGTTAAATCGGGCGTTGATTCGGATATGGTCCTTCCTTACACGATTGCCAAACACGGCCTGGAGAATAACAGGGAGATGCGGAAAAAGGAACTGCAGGAATGGGTTAAAGCTAATCCTGAAGCCTCCATCTTTGATGTAAAGGCAAAAGAACAGGAATTGTCCAATAAAGATTACTCCGGTCTCTGGCCGCTGGATGACAACAAAAAGTACAAAGAGGTTGACAAACTTGCTCAGGATATTGTTGATGGATTTGAGTCATTGGCTAAAAAAGAAGATATTGAAGAATTCTGGAAGAATATTAAATCTGCAACAGATTTCATTCTTGATACCTGGCTTGCCGGTGGTCAAATAGACAAAAAGCAATACGAATTCCACAAGAATCGCTTTGATTATTTTGTCCCACTTCGTGGATGGCGAGAGGGAGCCGCAAAATACCTCCGGTACAAGAATAATGAAGGAGGTGTTGTCCGGTCATTAAAATCCAGGGAGGGAAGAACAAGCCTTCCGGATAACCCCCTTGCTTATATTCAGACAGTAGGTTTTAAAGCGATCAATGAACAGGTAGCCAACGAGGTTAAACAGGCTGCCCTGGAACTGGCAATAAGCAACTTCGGAGGTAAGTTTAAGGACCTTCATACGATCAAACAAGCTTACCTGGTAAAACGAACAGAATGGAATGAAGATGAAAACCGGGATGAAGAAGTTTGGGTATTATACCGCGATGAACAAGGGAACCTGGCCCGGCCTCCAAAAGAAATGTTTGACCGGGATGAGGTAAAAACCCAGGTTTTTGATGAGCACGAAAAACTTAGGACGAAATGGAATGCAGCGCAGCATGAAGTTATTGTAAGGAAGGACGGCGGATTCCGGGCCATTGTATTCCCCGAAAAGCAGTTAAGTGTGGCCCAGTCCTTAAATGGTCAGAATACCATGATTGAAATCTTTGGGAAAATTATCGATGCCCGCAAATTGGGTGATACCATGCTGTTCAGGTTTATCGGCGGAGTCACTAACTTCATGAAAGAAATGATGACCAGCTATAACCCGGTATTCCCATTTACTAACTTTTTCAGAGACCAGCCCGAAGCTGCCATTACCCAATATATCCGGCAAAACAGTAACATCTCTCAGATGGCTGTCAAATTTACTCCGACAGCTGCCAAGTCTATTATCCGGCACATGACCGGCAAATTCGATCCCAACAACAAACATGATGTTGAGCTGAAGAATTTCTTGGAGTTCGGCGGTACTACCGGATTTACCCATGAAAAGAGCATAGAGAAGCTTGAAAAGGAGTTCAAAAAGGAACTGGCCAAAGCGTTACGAAAGGATAAATTAAGAGGCCAGACCCTTGACCGGGCTGCCGATGTTCTGAAGTATATCGAGCACTGGAATCGTATTTTTGAAGATACTACGCGCTATGCCGTTTATCTCAGTGCCAGGGAGAAAGGTTTATCGATCCGTGATGCCTGTTTTGAATCCCGTAATGCAAGTGTGGATTTTAATATGAAAGGCAAGGGAACACGAATGATTGAAGCCCTATTCGGGTTCTTTAAAGCCGGTATAAATGCCGGACAAAAGAACTTCCAGCTCGCCAAAAGGAAGCCTGCGAAATTTGCCTCTGTTGCTGCGACAGTGGCGTCATTAGGATTTCTGGAAGCCATGCTTAATGACTGGGGTGGTGATGACGATGAGTATTATCGCGTTAATGACTACGTCCGTAAGAATTGTTTTGTCATGCGCAAGTTCTGGGGAGATGAAAAGGAATATTTAAGGGTTCCGTTGCCTCAGTTTTGGCGGGGATTTCATGCCATGGGTGTATCGGTTTATGATTACCTTAAAGGTAAATCAAAGATTGGAGAAGCTGTGGCCAATACGTTCTCAAATATGGTTGCTGGTATGAGCCCGATTGATGTCACTTCCTTTATTCAGGATGGCAAATGGAGTTGGGCTCCGTTCTGGCCTACATCCGTCAAACCGATGATGGAAGTTCACGTTAATCGGGACTTTATGAACAATCCTGTTTACAGGGAAGCCTTTACAAAGACACTTGAAGAACAATTGGCTGAATCAGGCATGAATAAGAAGAATGTCAATAAGTCGATTAAGTTCTTCACCGATATGATTTTCAAGGCTACAGGCGGAGAAGGAAACCTGAAATTCAAGATCAATGAAAAGGGCAAGCTGGTTTATCTTCCGGATGTCACAGACTGGAACCCATCACAGGTTGAACACCTGATTAAGGGATACTTTGGCGGAGTGGGCCGGTTTGGAGTTGATTTTGTGCACACTATGATACAGTTTGTATCTCCCCAAGAAGAAGTGGATATTAATAATGTGCCGTTTATTAACTCCTTTATAAGAGACGTCCCGGAAGAAAAATGGCAGGTTATGGACCGCTACAATGAGATTGAGAAGATCGTAAGGGATACGGATAAATACCGGCAGGAAGCTCAAAAAGCAGAGGATAAAGAAAAGCTGGAACGATATCGTAACTCTGAATATCCTGGCATTAGATCCGCCTTTGAACGTCATGATAAAATTGTTGACCAGATCATGAAGAAATACGGGTTTGAAGATGAGAAAGCCAGCTCTGAAATTATCAAACGAATGAAAATGGCCGTTGAAGAAGTGGAAGCGCTGGAAGATAAAAATAAAAGCCAGGTGAGACATGATCAGGCTGTTATGGCAGAGTAAGAATGAATCACCTTGAAATATAGAAGAAAAATGACGAAGAGAAAATTATAACCACATAAAAGCACGCGGATATCAATGCTGATTTCGGAACCATTGAAATAATTTGTGAAGGGCACCCAGTTCTTTTTAAATAAAAATCTGTATAATTTTTCAAACTGATACATAATTGTATCAGTTTTCTACAGAGGCCACATCTCATGGCAGTATTTTTATAGCAACTATAAGATTGAATATTAGTCGATTGTTACACGTTGAATGTTTAAACAAATTAAGAAGCTATGCATATCAGTGATCAATCAGGACCAATACAAGTTACAATTGGAGGAAGAAAACAGAAAATATCACCATCTGGCAATACTTTTAATATTAATGCTGGAAGAGTGCCTTACGCTATCTGCGAGTTACCTGCTGATTATTCGGAATACGTGATAAATATTTTTTACGCCAGTGAGAATATTAACGGCAGAATTTTAATTAAGAATCCGGGGTCGAAAACAGTAAAATTCGGAACAGGCATAACAGGAAGGGTCATATTGCCCGGCTATCAATCCGTAGCTTTTGTGAGATACGAAAAAGTAGAGGAAGTCATTTACATCTACGACATCGAAATAGTGGATACCTCCGGCTCTGAGAACCCCATAATAATTGTTGTGGGATTTCCTGCAAGTTTTCCAATGCCGTTAATATAAAACATTACCGATATGTCTATCACGCAGTTAACACAAAATGCAGACAGAATAACGAATCCGAATGTTCAGGTTCCCTCGGATCCCCGAATGGCAATAAGCGCTGTCCAGATAAACGAGCTAATAACACGCCTGAAAGAATTAATCACTGAGCACAATAGTAAAACACAGAATTTGTCTGATGCCGGTAAAATTGAGGCGTCAAATGTGCTAAACCTTCCTTCATCAGGGGCAATGACGGGTACGCAGATTGTTTCCGCATTAACTGCGCTTACAGGTGATGCAAAGTTGAGCTATAGTGTACTAAAGGATCTCCCGGAATTGCAGAGCTTAAGTGCTGGTGATTTGGTAACGATGCTTTCCGATTTGTCTGGTGATGCCAGGTTAAGCTATTCTCTGTTGAAAGATACTCCGGAACGGAAGATCCAATCATTCCAGGATAAAAACAGATTCAGAATAAAAGTTACACCCTCTGATGTTTCTGCGATAGATAATATTCAACTATCAATTCCTAAGCTCAAATACGATAAGAAGTTTGTATTAGTCTATACAGCGGACGATGGATTTGTTGGAATTTATTCTTTTCTTCAGCGATGGGTAAATAAAAGGGTGGTGACACTTACTTCCTCGGATCCTACCAGCGGAGGGCTTGCAACCCATGATAGCAGGCCTCGTCTCACCTCGGAGCAATCAGACAAAATAGTTGGTATTACGGACGGCTGTGGTAACCGGGTCCCGTTCCATTTTGGTTCAGCTTGGATAACTTATAATGGCGCAGGTGGAGACCTCCACACAGATGGCATAATTTCTAGCGAATACCTATGGAATAGCGAAGCGCAGACTTTTCTTGATTTCTTTGGTGAGATTTACAACCATGAATTGGGAGGAGAGCCCGATGCATTTACTTCCCTCGATAAAAACGCAAAAATACTTTTTGATCGTTTCGGGATTGAACCAGTTGTTTTTATTCGCCCCAATGGAGACGATAGCTATGTTGATGCTTACCAGGTCATAGATTCTTTGATGATTGGAACAACAGAAGGTTCGTATCTGTCAAACGGTTTCCCTGATTTTTATGACATTGATTTTCATAAACTACTATTGGCAAGGACAGATCTGGGTGTTGTTGAGCGGACTTTAGATATAATCAAGGGTTTAGTCGACACGTTAGCAGGACAGGCCACTGAAACAACTATACCATTCAGCCATTGGTACGTCCATCGGATTTTAAACAGTAGTGGGGTAAGGGGATATGAATATCCTATTTGTAAGCAGTATCTGTCATACATAAACGACACGTACGGAGCCGATGGGACAGATACAATTTGGATGCCTACATTGGGCGAATTTTATGAATATTTACACTTCCGCCAAAATGCTGTTATTGAACGAAAGGTGGTCAACAATAGCGTCATTTTTGATATCACCATCCCGAATCAGAGACAGTTTCGGTATAAAGAAATTTCTTTCCTGATTAGCGGGATAACTTCAACAGATGAATTAACGAATATTCAAGGTGAGCAATACGGAGTTTCCTCTGGTCTGGTAAGTTCCGGATTACTACTTAATATTTGCTATAACAGAGACTTACTCGCGCTGGCGGAGAAGTACACGTTCAGGGTAGAAAACAATCTTGGTTCTGAGTATTTTGAAGAATATCTTCAGGATGCCTACTTCTTCGTCAATCGGTTAAGCTCCATTTATCAAACACCCTTTATTGGCAGGTTATCAATATTCAATTCTGCACCTGTTCTCAACTCTGTATCAATCAATTCAGGAACCGAAAATACCGCAAATACTACCGTAACGATTGCTCTTAACATCACAGGAGGAGCAACTCAGTACATGGTTTCTGAAGATTCTGAATTTACAGGTGCAAATTGGCAGGCATTAGCAGATAATTCTTTCCAGTACACATTTGCATCCAATACTGAGGAGCTGAAAACTGTCTATGTGAGGGTCCAGAACCAGTACGGTCAGTCCAATTCAGCAAGTGATACAATTACCTACATTGGGCCCGTTCTTTCGCTGGATTCTGTTGTAATCGACGCAGGAGCTTCCGGTACCCAGGATGCACAAGTGTCGGTTGCAATAGGATTCAGTAACTCAGTTCCCACTCATTATCGCATCGGAGAAACCGCAGACCTGTCAGCCGCGGAGTGGACTGTTTGGGCAGGTTCACCCGTTAATTACTACTTGGGAGCGACGGGAAATAGAACAGTTTATGTCCAGGTTAAGGACGCCTACACAGAGTCCAATGTTGTGGGCGATTCAATTATGTACAGCCCGATAAACCTCCAGTCCGTATCTATTAACGCCGATGCAGCTTCAACTAATGATCAGTCCGTTTCAGTTGCTTTCGTTTATACGGGGTCCCCATCCCATTACATGGTTTCTGAAGATTCAGAATTTATAGGTGCATCGTGGGTTGCCTGGACCGGCGCATCTGGTGATGCCATTGCATTTAGCTTAAGTTCCGGGGATGGCACGAAAACAGTTTACGCCAAAATGAAAGCCGCTGAAGGAACTGAAAGCGCTGTTGTGAATGATAGCATTGATTATTCCGGTCCTGCGACAGGAACAAAAATTATCATCAGCCTTTCCGCTTCTGCGTATACGCTGAATACTTACGAGACAGTATCAGGCAAGCTGGTTAATAAGATGATGCCTGTACGCGGTGAATCTTTGGCGAATTTTGCTATTAAAGATACCAACGGAAATGTAAAGGGGTATTATGTGGTTAAACCTTCTTTGATGCCAGCCAGTCAGGGATTTACAGTATCTACCGGGGTAAATCCAATTCTTTCCGGAGATACAGGGCCGTATCCGGATAGTTACATAAATGTTTATCAAGGAGCAGCGAATTCAAATATAGCCGGCAACAAATCATTAATGAGATTCAGCAATATCGAGGCCGGAACTTATACTATCCGGATCTTAATGTCAAAGGCATACGTCTTGGCCGGAACGAACTATTATCAGATTAATACACTCGATCCCCATTTGCTAACAGTCAATTGCTTAAATAATGCATCTGCATTTGAAGAAATAACAGATGTTCCTGTTTCTTCAGACGGGTACATAGATATTTATTTTTATAATGTTTCAGGGGCATACAGTACGCCTGGTGCAAATTTGATCGAGATAATAAAAACCAGTTAGTCATGACCGGATTATATTCATTTGATTAGAACAAAAAACATGATCATGGACTGACGAATTTCTTTGAGTTTGGCGATACAATGGTTTGTTAATAAAAAAGTATGGAGAAGTTGGAACGGCATCTGATTTCAAAATACCAGGGTACCAGATATGTGTTTAAGCGTCATGGAAAGATCGTTAGCCGGATCCAGATAAACAAGAGGATGAAAATGCCCGTTGAGAAAGTAGCAGCAAAGATAGGATGAAACGAGGCTGGGCTGTTATGGTTAAATAAAGAAGAAATTAACTTGAAAAATAGAAAAAATGATTAAGAAAAAAATCATTAAAGGTCATACAAAAAGGCTATCCGACAGTCAAAAGCTCCGCGTTTTAATGGTCCTGGAGCAATGCGACATGAATTATTCAGAGGCGGCCCGTCAAACCGGATTAAGTCGTTGGACCATATCGAATTATGAGAAGGATCTTTGGCCAACCTACCTAAAAAGCAAAGGAGGCGTTAGGGATGAATCCTTGGTTAATGAGGCAAAGAAATTAATAGTGAGTGGCACGAATCGCGTCGTTGAAAAAATGGATGAGGTCGTACAACTTGCTATCGGGAAAATTCAGGAGCGATTAGCCAAAGATGAATATTGGGTTGACAAACGTGGTAATAAACATTATTCAGTAGATACCAAGGATCTTGTTCAACTAATCAACGTGCTTTCTCCCTATCTCGCGGACAAACGCGGAGTAAAGGGAGTCGACGAAAAAACACCCGAGACTGGGATTTCAACTTTCGTGCAAAATATCAGAAATGCCATGCTGGAACGACAGCAGATAAACGAAAATAACATTGAGGAGGGACAAGCAGATGAGATCAGGTAACAAGATCCTTTATTAGGGTTAGTCCTCCCCCGACTGTTATTGACAAAGAGAGCATGAACCGCGCTGAGGTTGTCAATATAGACTTAAAATCCTGCAGGCAAACAGCGGTACAATTCCGCTGAGGTTACCTTGCAGGATTAACAAAGGGTGTCAACCAACGAGTTATAGAATTTAGTAATCCTCTACTCGCTACGTCCGAAACGTACTTTGGCGAATCCCCTTGGAAGCAAATTTACAAAAAAGCAATTGCTTTTCGTCGCCTTTTCGGGATTCTCATATATTTTTCATTGCTAATGCATTGTAATAATGAGGGCTACAAGATTTACTATATAATTCCTTTTATAGTTTTCCACGATCTTTTGTAAAGTGTAAAGATACCTCCCCCGTCAGAATCATCCAGAAAGCGAAATTCTTTAAGGTGCATCAGGTGTAAAATTGAGGCTAAGACGATCAATGTTCACCATACAAGATGTGTAGAAGTTTCGATGGGAAATGACGTCGATTCCTCAGTGTTCGCAGGGGATCCGTGAGGTTGAAGGGGGTGTAAACGTCGTTGATCGAAATTGTTAAAAGTGGCATCAAAATGAATGAATTTTTACTTTTGGGAGTTTTATCTGGTTGAAGCAGATATTTCACCATGGTTATAACACAGTAAAGAACTATTCTACAAACATCAGATTGACAATGAGATATAATATATTATGTCTATTTCAGGAGAATATTCCAGAATCGATCATTGGCCCGGATTTCATGGCATTTTCACCACTTTATACACAGGTTGTTGAATCTGTTAAAATCCTGTTAAGAATATCTTTGCTGAAATGCCTATAATATACTTGTATATTAGTGAATTAAGAAAGCGTAAAGATGTGTAAAGACTGTCTTAACAAGGTACATTATTTGGCTTCTCATTTCTTTGGCTTCACAAAGCCGATCGCCCGTTTGGGGATATTGGATGATTGGTTTATTTGCTTTTGCTTGGCGGCCAGTTCAGACAGGGCCAGATAGATGTCATCAAACTCCTTTTGGTTGTCCTCGCCCAGGTCATTGATCGCTTTCCATAAGTCCTCTATTTCCTTTGACATTGAGGCGTGTTGAGCAATATAAGTACGAACAGCAGCAAACGCCCGCATGATGTTACGGTTTATCTCAATCGCTGCTTTTGAGCGAAGGACACTACTGAGCATACTGACCCCTAATTCAGGGAAAGCAAAAGGGGCATATTTAATATTGTGTCCTCTGCCTTTGTTCAAGGTCGCAAATTGCGACCTTGAAAGTTCGGCTATCTCATTTACGGTAAGTTCAAACATGAAATCATCTCCCTCGAACCGTTCAATATTACGCTTCACGGTTTCTTTTAAACGTTTTGTTTCAACACCATACATTTCTGCCAGATCGAAATCCAGCATTACCCGGACGCCCCGGATCTCGTAAATCTTACTTTGAATGACTGATAGTTCCATGAGGGTTTAATATGAAGCTTCTGCAATGTGTACTTTATTTTTCCTTGAAAATTCTAATAATGTCATTTTCGGTTATTCGTTTCGTTTCTCCCTGGTACTCAACCAGAATCTTTATATCTGTTTTTTCCTCCAACAGTTCCAGATAATCAACGTCCAACGCCTTAGCAATTTCTTTGATTTTCCCTATGGTAGGGTTACCATTTATAGTTTGGGTTAAGGCTGATAACGAAATTCCAAGACGTTCCGTTAACTCGGTCATTGTTATTCCCCTTTCCTTACATATTTCTTTTACTCTCAACATATAATCTAAGGTTAAATTATTCTTCAAAATTATAAATATTTAGATATAGTTTGTGATATCATGTTATAAAAATTAAGCTAAACCTTAATTTTTAACATTTATTAGCATTGAGAGTTGTATCTAATATTTAGATATATCTTATATTTGTGAAATCAAATAACAAATCATACCTAAACAATGAACTCAAAATTAAACTTCAGATCGGTGGTCTTTCAGAGAGCATACAGAATTGTTAAACAAACATGTTGCTCTTTCTCGCAGGCACTCACCCAAGCACGGCAGCGGTACCGGGAATTCAAGGTCCGGACTATTTCAGAACTGGCCAGCCAGATCAACAGGTTTGATTTCTACTATTACATGAGCGATTCAGCCGCCGTTTATCGCCGCTAGTTATCTCAGAATGAAATAAGAAGTGCCTTATAATCGCTCCCAATGACCTTTGTTCAAGCTATTACCGGCCAATTATCGAATGCAAGCTATATCCAATCATTCATCTAAATTAAACATTATGAAACACTATGATTTAACACCAATTGAAAATTTTCTCGAGGAGAAAAATCTTACAGCGAACAAAGTTGCGAAGGACCTCTATGTTATAGGTCTTACGGTTTCACAGCTAGGACTGTACTGCTCCCAGTACATTAAGTCAGATGCGCTAAAGTTAACCGCCGAAACCATAGGAGAGGCTGTTTATTCTCTGGAAATATTTGCTACAGCATTTATTGAAAATAATCTGGAGGAGTTCTTTAGCCAGTCTATTCATCCGGACGAGATGAGCATCCATTTAAGAAAAGGTATCGATGCTTATAAAAACATCGTTGCCGGATTGACCCTGTCGAACGTCCACAATAGTGATGTTGATTGCATGATGCGCGGGCGCGAGAACTACGTTGTACTATTAAGAGAGCTGGCTGATCTTTGCCCCTCAATAAACGAAATATCAGAGAAGGCGTGATCGATAGTCGCAAAAGACGGCTCTAAAACGCCATGGCAGGATCCGTTCTGATCTTATTCTTTAAGCCTGCTGAAAAAGCCCAGCAGGCTTTTTCCTAACTTTATGGCTTAGCAATCATTTGCTGTAAGCGTTCTGCCTTTTCAACAGAAAGGAGTTCGGAGCGAGAATAGATGATCTTAGAATTAATGGTTTTCCCATTTCGTACCGGGTGAACAAGGCCCATCTTCTTCCATCCCCTCACTCTTCCTTCCCCGAATTCACGGTATGACTTTGCCTGAGAAATGAAGTCATTGCCTACCACCTGCGTCTTAGCGTAATCGGCTGCTCCTAATTCGGCTGCATCTTGCAGGATCTGCTTTAATTCGGATATCGTCAAGGTAATAATTTCGTTCATGGTGTGAATTAGTTTACTATTTTCAGAGGACAAACAGGACAGCCTGTCAAGTGGCTGCTTTATCATTTTTAATGCTTAATGATAAGCTGTTGGAGTCTTTCTGATTTTTCGACTGAGAGAAGTTCAGCCCGGGAATAAAGTACTTTTGACCTGATTGTTTTGCCACTTCTGATAGAATGCATTAACTTCATTTTTACCCATCGCCTTACTCATCCTTCCCCAAATTCGGTATAGGCTGCTCTTTGGGAAACCATATCATTTTTCAGCGATTGATTCTTGGCGTAATTGGCGGCGCCTAATTCGGCGGCATCCTGCAAGAGCTGTTTCAATTCGGATATGCTTAAAGTAACGTCGTTCATGGTATGGATTAGTTTATTCTTTTTAGAGGACAAACAGGACAGCCCGACAAGTGGCTGTTTTATCTTTTTAGGGAGAGCCGTTGAGACGATTTGTGGTATTTGAGTTTTGCTCGTTCAATTTTATCCTGGTCCATTTCTGTCCAGTTTTCGGCCTCCATTATCTTTTTGAGGGTGTTAAAATGAATACCTCCGAGTTGGCGGCAGGCTTCTGCTTTTGATATTGGCCTGTATCTGTTTTGGTCAATTTGGTTAAGCTCATTTTTAATGGCATTGGTAATCCTTTCGATTAAATCCTCATAGGTTATTCCTTCAAGTATGATTCGTGCTGTCATAGCTAAATGATTGATTTTGTTTTGAAATTAGTCAGGACAATAGGATCTTTTTTTGCATCCGAATACCGTCAAAAGAAGTATTGCAGAAGCCAATAAGCCAATTGCTTTCATTCTATTTAATGTTTGAAACTGGATGTCTGTTTCGTATACCTGATATAAAACTTATTGGCCCCACTGAATAGATAGTACCTTTCAATTTCCTGAGCCTTCTCTCCGCAATATTCAGGATACCTTTTGCCAAGAAAGGACTTTAGAGAGTAGTTACTTATTTCGGATATCCAAAAGTTATTTTCAATCACGTGGTTCTCCTTATCATTCTCGTCAAACCGGTATGAAAGAATATTTTTGATGGTTAATGGAGTTGTTCCTTCCGTGAATTTGACTGCTTTGATGTTATTCCGGGAAGGATATCTGAACAAGTCACAGTCGCGATATAATTCAGAATTAATCGGGATCCCTGTTATTAGTTTAGCAGAATTAGCCGGGATGCAAATTATTTTCTTCTCCACATAGGTAATAGATTGTCCTTTTTCAACAACCGACTTCTTGTTTGTCGAAATAAAGGATCCGGTTGAATTGGTATTTTCCTGGGAATCTATTGTCACTAGGTCATTCATGAAACGGATATCTCCATTGTAGTTGGATATCTTATTTAAAGAGCCATATCCAAATGAAAAACCAGTATTGACTAAAGCTCTTGAAGATTCAGTAAAGGTTCTGTTTTGAAAGTAAGTTGTGGCAATCCCGTTAACAATCAAATGAGACTTGGATAGATCGATAAAAATATCTGCACCGGTCTTATTAAACACTACAAAACTGCTAGTACCAAAGTTATCCCAGAAATTATAAATAACCCTTACGTCTTCATTTTCAAAGGTCATTTTACTTTCGTCCGATTGGACATCCGGGGATTTTGTACTATACAGCTGATAAAACGTTGTTGAAGAACAACCGGTAAGGAATACAACGGTCGTGAATAAAATCATTAGTTTTTTCATCGTGATATACTTTTGGTTTCGTTGATATTTTGATCAAGCTATGGACTCCGGGGAATTTGCCACCATCCTATCATCAATGTTAATCCCCGATTATCGGAATTGTTATCCTGCAGCACGAATCATGAAGTCTGTCAAATTTAAGAAATTATGGTAATAACTTCAGATAATAAGACTGGTAAAATTTACCTATCTTCGGGGCAGCATCATGATCGGAGGCAGTGAAACTTTTAATGTCAAAAGCCTGAAAAAAAACCCGTGTTTCGCACGAAAAAACGTAATTTTTTCTGCCTCCGCCCGAACGCGCGGACTGGTATTGATTGCGTCATCAAGATCCGAGGTGTCAATCCCGTTTAGTCTGAGGTTATATGAAAAACAAGAAATACTCATCAGACAAAACGGAACATCCCCATTATCGATATTCATTTTCATCGTTTCCTTTAACAGCCACCTTTGCCAGGGTCGAAGTTCCTGAACCATTGCCGGGATCCAGGTTAGATTTTTAAAACGCTCCAGGATCCGCTGTTGGTCATCCAGGGGGAAGGTGTCCATATTATTCAGTGCCCATTCATGCACGTGGGACGGTCCGATACTTTTATTTTCGTTCATTATCGAGTGATTTGAGAATCATTTCACAAAGCTTGTCTGCCGATATGAACGGGAAAACCCCGGTCGCCTTCCAAACTCTGTTCGCCGCGTCTAAGGTTGTATCATCGGACATAAAGCTTTCAATACTTGATTTACCGCATAACATGGCGATCTCATCAGTTAGTAAAATCCGCTTAATCCCAGTTCCTATCTCCTGGCATAGAATAACTTCACATCCGTACAAGCTTGTTTGCCAGATGATATACTTACCGTAGTAAATGTTTCCCAAATAAATGAGGTCGTCTTGTATCTTATTAGCATTCATAGTCATAGTTTTAAATGTCATTCCGTTAATCTGTTTTGGCGCGAGTAAACCGCTTTTCATTTCGAGCGAGTTTAAAATAATGTTGACTGATTAATACCGTTGCTCTCCTCAATAAAACCGGGGACCGTATCTGTGACCTTCGCTTCCAGTTCACGGATCTTTGCTTCCAACCGACTGATTTTTTCTCTTAGTTGACTGATTTTCTGTTTTCTGGCGGTATCCGCTCCCAAGAAAATGAAATTTTTGTCTATGTCATCGCGAAAACCTATCTGGGCGGGTTTTCGTAGCATCCCTTTCAACAAGAGAGGCTGTATCCCTGTCGGTATAAAGGAATAATATTCCGTGTCGGCCATCGGCCGGCGGATCAAGTACGGATCCCGGAAATAAACAAACGTTCCACCGGTCTTTTCCCGGACTATTTCGGCAATGAAGTGCTCCGGAGTAGTCAAATACGAGAACAGATCTGAGAATTGCAGTTCCCAATCCGCCTGGCTTATGAAAATTGAATTATCGTGTTCCATGATATAAAATTTTGATCTCGGACAAGTGGACAAGAAAATAGCAGCTTTTATATATATAATCATAATAGGCGTTTATATGTATACTATGTATATGCGTTCTATATAGTACCTCTATATTAATGATTCTTATTTCTTATTAATATTACTTGTCTTACTTGTCTTTAGTATTACTAGTATCTTAAAATCAATAAATTACAAAGGACAACTACCCATTTTCTTTGCTTGTCCTTACTTGTCCTGTTGTCCGTTTTTCCAGGACAGGCGCCGGATCACTTGTCCGCTCATTTTTGTCACTTGTCCGTGATCCGGATTTGCTTCCGGCAGGTCTGCCGTACACCGTATGCTTGCCCCAGGGTGTCATTACCCGGCCCCGGTCAGTCCAGTTTAACTTTTGACGGAGAAAAAGGTGGATAGCTTTTGTATTCGTGGTGGTCATCTCGCTTTTTTTCCTTCCTATGACTACCACCCAAAGCTCAGGGACGCTAACTCTATCTATTGGTTTGGTCCCTTCTGGATTCAGATCGTCGTGCCTCATCGCCCAGAAGTTCATTCTTTCGATGGGTTCTTTACTCGACCAATCTTCCGGTAGCGGCGCCTCTAAAAATTCTTCTATCTCGCCTTCCCACGGTTCCCGTGCCCGGTGCTTCTCCTGCACTTCCGATGCCATATCCTGAAGCTGTTTTGGCAGGTAGAGGGTTTCGCCTGTCCTGTATAGGTGTGCTGCTTCAGCCCATATCTGTTCTATTTCATCGTCCGCCATGCCGAACAGATCTTTCGTCGCTTCCCGCTTACCGACAATTACCGGCCAAAATCGCCGGTTACCGGTGGGATCATGGAGAAAATCCGGGTCGTTGGTGGTGCCGAAAAAAACGCACTGGCGTGGGAAGTTTTCGGTGCGTTTGCCGTATGCGACCCGGAACCGGTCTTCCGTTTTGGAAAGAAAATGTTTAATTGCTTCAAGCTCCGCCCGCTTAAATCCGACGAGCTCGCCGATTTCAAGGATCCAGACTCCCTGAAGGGCCTCGTATGATTCCTTCCCTTTGATCATTCCAAACGAATCGGAAAACCATTGTCGACCCAACTTTCTTAGGATTGTGCTTTTCCCGATTCCCTGTTTTCCGACCAGTACCAGTACGTAATCAAATTTTATACCGGGTACAAATACCCGGGCCACGGCTGCGGTAAAAATCTTACGGGTAACAGCCCGGGTGTATTCTGTGTCTTCGGCGCCAAGGTAGTCTATGAACAATGTGTCGATGCGGCGTTCCTGGTCCCATTCCAGTGATTCCAGGTAATCCCGGACAGGATGAAAGGAATTGGTTTCGAGTGTCAGAGCAAGCCCGTCCTGGATCTTCTGAACGCCTGTCAGGTCATAAGTCTTTTCAAGGTATGCCCTTAACCCCGCATCGTCTGTATCGACCAGGTAGGGGCAAGACGGGTTTATTTTTCGCCATGGCAGGCCGCGTAACGCGACCGGGCGGTTTTCAAATTTATTGGTCGCAAAACAGCCTTTCAGTGCCGGGTCGTTAGCCAGGATCAGTTGTACATTACTAACAGTGCTTCTGTATCTTCCTTTCCCGTCTACTTCCATTTCGCCTAACCAGTCTGCATTAACCGGTTCCAAGTCATCTGCTGTGCCTGCAAAATCGGACATGGCGCCCTGCAGTCGTTCAATGCCCAATTGCTTGCGGACGCTGTGATCCTTTGACGCGAGTTGAATCATAGCCGTAAAACTTGGCAGCTTTCCCGGCGGGGTGCCTGGCTTTGCATCTTCGTCCTGCAAATGGTACAGATGGATCCGGACCAGGTCGAAAGCATTACAAAGCTTCCCGGAGCAGGGGTCGGTCCCGTGATGGCTGAAAGCGAACTTATCATCATAGACTATAAGCCCGGCCGCTGTGGATCCCTCTACGTAGGTGTAACGGTTCTCTATGTCGCAGGCGGAATATACTTCATCCAAGAATAGCTCTATCGCCTCATGTACATTGTAAGTACGACAAAAAGCCCCGACGATCCCCGGCTTCTCGAGCGGATCACCCTGCTTTAAAGCTTCCCGGTATATTACTTTACCCAGCCTGTCCGATACCGGCCACTCGCTTGCGTCCTTCCAGTTGCGATAGGATGAAAGCATTTGATCGGCCGGCAGCCACGGGCCATCCTGGTACTTGAAAATATACTCACCGTCTTTTGGAGTGCTTGGCCAGTACATAAGGCGCTCCGGCTCGAAGGTTGTATCGTCGAACGCATTGATATTTATATCCCCGGCCAGCCTTCTGGCGATGGCCGTGTATTCGTCCGTCGTAACGGGCCGATCCAGCGGGACAATAAGCCGCAAACGGGGATTATCGGGGGTATGCTTATGTGTTGAGTATATGGCTGCAGCATTGCCATAGTACATAACCAGGTCATCCCAAATATCCATTTTCCCGAAATCGGCATCCAGGGTAATTAGTTGCCGGTGCGTGATCGAACCTTTTTTTCGTCTTCCGCTATTAACATAGCCTCCTACAAACCCGCCAATGTCCTTTATTTCATCTTGTCGGGTTTTACTGGCGGCCATGTATTCCGTGTACTTTTCTGCTGTTCGATGCGTTTCTTTAATCCGGTTCAGCAACATTGACCAGGTTATTTCCCTGTTTTGCCAATGTGTTTCCTTCCGGCTTTTGCCGGTGGCGATGTCAAAGGATCCGTTATATTTTATATTGAGTTCAGGCATAATGTACCTTTAAGAAGTTTCTAAATCGTTCTTCCTGTCTTTCAAAATGTACCGGGTCGATCTCAAACCCGATATAATTTACTGCCGGTTTTTGAGTTGGATGGAATTGCTTTTCCCCGAAGTTTTTCTTGCTTAAGTTCAGCTAAATGCTTATCTTTACCACTGTTAGCATTTGAACTAATAACTTGATTCTTCAAGGTCGGTCGGGGGGCTGACCTTTTGTTTTGTGTGTTCATGATCAAGCCCTCCGACCTTTGGGTTTAACCATATATTCTTCAGGATTGGCCGCTATTTCGGCATTGGTCTTATTCCGGCCAGCCTTTAGATAATCAATTAAATCCTTCTTTAGAAAATAGAGTTTTTTCCCTCTTTTCATGAAAGGAAGTTCTCCCTTGCTGGTTTTCTGATAAATCGTGGGTTTGGTGCAATCGAGTAATTCAGCGGCTCCATCAACCGTTAGCAGTTGATCATCTTTGTCGATGGGTTCTTGTCTCTCTCTCCGTATTTCGTATTCTCGGAGGGCAGCAAATACTATTTGCTTTATGTCTTCTGGTGTAGAAATTATTAGTTCCATGACTGTAAATTTTTCATGGAGCTAAGAAACTGGGTGTTTCTTTGGGTGCTTGGGTGGATTTATGGAAAAATTTGATTTATAAATATCTAATTATCAATATTCAGCGAAGTATTGACAATCTTTTTGGGTGTTTCTTTGGGTGTCAAGCAATTAATCGCTGCATTTATTTCGTTTTTGGCCGTAAGGGTGCGTTCTGTTTTGCCGGTTTTGTATGAAGAAACTAATTTTCTACCCAATTCGCTCCCCTTAAAAAGAAACCTTTCAGCCGACCATTGGTTGAATGATTTAATACTCTCGTCGGGAATTAGCTTTTCCAGTTCGGAAAGGAAATACCCAAAATCTTGGGTTGCTCCTTTTATGAAGTTTAGTTTTCTAACAGGGATATTGACGTTAAAGCAATCAATGTAATCGGAGAGATCTGTTTTTTCAAAAAGTTTACCATTGATTTTAGTATAGAAAATTTGTAGTTCGTTATCCAAGTCTTTTCCAAATATTGTCTGAGATTTCGACAAAGTATCTGTTACATCCGCTGCCCCGAGCTGAGCTTTTCCCCCCAGATCATTTTCTTCTTGCTTTAATAAGGTATAAAGGTCCCGATCCGTAATGGCTTTCAGTTTGAGAGGAAAGGTCAAGTCTTGCCTATTGTAATGCTGCGCAATCCCATTATAAACATAGCAATAAGAATCATCTTTTGCGACCGCTTGTAATAGCCAATGTCTCACTAATCGGGCCTGTTGAAGATCTGGCAACTCACTGATTTCGTTCAATATTTTATTTGTGCCAGTTTCCGAATTTCTTACTTTGGAGAGTTTATTAACGAAGTCATGTAATAGCTTTATTATGCTGCCTGCATTATTTACGGAGCATCCATTACCATTAATTAAGTGGTCTATAATGTCATCGTTTTTAAAGTCTAAATATTCCAATGGTTTTAAAAATGGTTCCATATTTCATTCGTTTACAAGATCAAACCCTGATTTTATAGTTTCTCATTTGAAATTCATTAGATTATCAGCTATTTGCTTCATAGTATCATCTTCAAACCCGGCAAAATAACCCTCTGTGGTGGCTAAATTGTGATGATTGAGGGCCTGTCTGATCTGTTCCAAACTGGCTCCGTTCCTGATGGCGTTAGTGGCAAAACTATGTCTGCTCCAATAACTGGATATTTCTACCGGTAAACCGTTCGTCTTTGCTAAACTCTTTATCTGATCGTTTATAAACCGGGTGAATAATCCTGATTTGCGGAAAATTTCCTCATCACTCATCCCTTGACTGACGATATCAAAAATATAGTTATCCGGGCTTTTATCCGGGTTCCCATATGTCTCAATAAACCGGACAGCATAATCGTTCAGGTAAACCACAACCGGCGTTTGCTTTGCCTTTGTGGTGCGCTTGGTTTTCTCCCTTACATAAACCAACTTATCTCCGGAAATATACTTGTATTTGAGTCGGATCAGGTCTTTAACGTTCATTCCGGAGGTGTTAAACAAGAAGAACCAAAAGTCTTTCGCTTTCTGCTGGTAGCCATTGGCAGGTACGGCATCAAACAGTTGCTTAAGCTGTTCTTTATTCAAAGCCTTTTTGACTGATTTTGGGGCTGGTATTTCATATTTTCCTTTCCCAAACGGGTAAAGCTCTGGTTTGATCGTTTTGTCACTTATGGCAATCTTAAACAAAGCCCTGAGCGGTCTTAAATAAATCCCCACGCTGGTAACGCTCTTCCCGGCTCCAGTCATAAACCTTTCGTACCGGTTGAGCCAGGTAACGGTAACGTCCTGAAAAGTAAGTGACACATCTCTGCCATTGTTGAGGTAGAGGGTAAACGATAGTAGGGAATTGGCCGAACAGGTGTAAGAGGAGGCGGTCCCTATCTGGCCGTTCTCTTTGTAACAGTTTATGGCATCCTGATAACGATCAAATACATTATTATCGGCTCCGGGTTTGCCAAAAAATGCCTTTTCAAACGCTTTAAATTCAAACTGATCCTCTGACAAAATAAGATCGTTTGCTTTCTTCAAAAGCTGAAACAGAGTTATCTTAGTTTCTTTCAGCTTTCCCCTTGGGTTCCCGGTTGCAATAGCCGTAAACTGCTCCTCCGTTACTTTAACTTTTGTAGTGAAATACTTTGGTTTACGCTCGTGAATGATCCTGATCCGGACAGTAAACGTGTTGTTCTTGTTTGGGTGCTGCGTGTCCAGCAAAGCACAAAGGGAAACATTTTTACCCCGGAGCCGGTCGTTATTCTGTTCAGGGTGTTCTATGGTTAATATCCTGCTCATTGTTTATAATGAATATTTCTAAACATTTTCTAAACAAAGAAAAGAAATAACCATTAAATAAACAATAAAAAATTACAAACAAGATAATCTCATTATATTTGTTATCAGTAATTTAATAAATTAAATAGAAATATCCAATAATCAATAAATACATTCATATTTTGACTCTGGATCAGAAGAGTCCAGGTTCGAGCCCTGGCAGGACAACATGATAGACAAAGAGTTACGAAGATAAAATTTCGTAGCTCTTTTTTCTTTGGTCCCAGGTAAGGCATTTGGACAACTATATTATTGCCGCCGATGACATTGAAACCGGGACCGGAAATAAAATACCGGTTTGGCTCTTTGGCTTTTTGTATTAGGTATAATGCGGCACGGCCGGCGGAAAACTAATAATCTGTTAACACTAAATCAATTTCAGAACGGCACGGAATAACGACATTTGCGGGCAAAACAGATTTGAAGCGATGCAAATTACCACAAATATCGATCATGCCTTTTTAAAACGGGTCCGGTGGGCTGTTTTTTCCTTTTATTTTTTGCAGGGACTTTGTTTCTCCAGTTGGGCCAGCCGCATTCCCGACATCAAAACGGCCCTGGGGCTAAATGATGCTGCCTGGGGAACAATCCTGCTGATGATCCCTTTGGGACAAATAACGGGGATGATCTTTTCGGGCGTGCTCGTTTCAAAGTTTGGCAGTAAACGGATCCTGAATCTCGCAATTACCGGTTATTGCCTGAGCCTGCTCGCCATTGGCTCGGCAGCAAACGAGCTGATGCTAATGGGCAGCCTTGTTCTTTTTGGCTTTTTGGGAAACTTCAGTAATATATCGATCAATACACAAGGCGTTACGATCGAATCGATGTACACCAGGCCGATCATGGCTTCTTTCCATGGTGGCTGGAGCCTCGCAGGCCTGACGGGAGGCGCCGTCGGTCTGGCGATGACTTCGTCAGCAATACCCCCTTTGCCGCACTTCGCCCTGGTCGCCCTGATTGTCATCATCGGCACAAGGATAAACATCGGGTATCTTCAGCCTGATGTCCGCCCGGCCGAAAAAGAAAACGGAAGAAAAAAACCGGAATTGTTCCTGTTCTGGCTGGGAACGGTCGCTTTTTGCGGGATGGCTGCAGAAGGGGCCATGGCCGACTGGAGCGGACTGTATCTGAAAGACATCGTTCACATGCCGCATTACCTGGCTCCGCTCGGGTTGACGGTATATATGGTCACGATGGCCACCGGCCGCTTCTTTGTCGATCGTTTTACTCAGTTATGGGGCCGGAAAAGAGTTCTGCAAGTTGGAGGGATGCTAATCTTTACCGGACTTTCCCTGGCCGTCATTTATCCTCACCCGGTACTCACCCTTATCGCATTTATGGTTACCGGGATGGGAACAGCCAGCATTGTACCAACGGTTTACAGCGTAGCCGGCCGAAAAACAAGAATCCCGACCAGCATCGCGCTAACGTTCGTATCGAGCATCAGCTTTCTGGGCTTTCTGATGGGCCCGCCGCTGATCGGGTATATCTCGGAAGCCACCAGCCTTCGCCACTCTTATTCGCTCATTGGATTGGCAGGTATTTGCATTGTCGTACTCGCATCCAGGCTGAAGGTCTTAAAAACAGACTAAAAAACGCAGGAATATCCTTACCGGAAAGCGTACCATTGGCGCCGTCGCAACCTTCAGCCCACGGGCCGTTAGTCTGAATGAACCGTTCACGAACAGGATTCAACTGTCCGCGGCTTTACGCCAGTTCGTTTCAGGCGACTCTCTTGCGGCACCCGAAAAAAAACCCCTCATCTGTGGATGAGAGGTAGTTTCTTTGGTCGTATATAGCTCTTATAAGCTGCTGCCGAAGTCCTGGCGGAATTTGGCCATCAGCTTTTCAACCCAGTCGCCGATCGGCTTCAGTTTCCCCACAAAGAACCGGAGTACCGGCGGTTCTTCGGTCCATTCCAGGCCTCCGATCAGGTCGCGGTTGTCATAAAGCCACTGCAGGCGGTCTTCCAGGTACTTCACCTGCGACAGGGTGAAAACCCTGCGCGGAAAGGCCAGCCTCAGCAGTTCAACATCGGCTAAAATATCATTTCCTTCAGCGTCACGCACGCTTGAGATCGTTCCCCGTTCCATTCCGCGGACCCCGGAAGCAATATAAACAGCAGCAGCCAAAGCTCCTGCCGGATACTGCGTTTGCGGGACATGCGGAATGAATTCGCTGGCATTCAGATGGCACCCCAGACCGCCGGCGGGCGTAATCACAGGTATGCCTCGTTTCACCAGTGCATCAACCAGGTATTTTATGAAGGTCGGAGAATGGCTGATCATATCAAAATCGAGCGTTTCGTACAAGCCCACGGCCATGGCTTCTATTTCACGAATGCTCATCCCTCCGTAAGTCAAGAAACCCTCAAACAATGGCACGAGATCGCGCATTTGCATATAAATATCATGGTTGTTCGTGCAGATACCGCCACCCCGGGTACAGCTTACCTTTCTTCCCGAGAAGTATGCGAAATCGGAATAGCTCACCATTTCGTGCAGGATTTCCTTAATCGGCTTATCCCGGTATCCTTCTTCTCTGGTCTTAATAAAATACAGGTTCTCATTTACCAGGCTAAGGTCGATCAGTAATTTGATATGATTTGCCCTGGCAATGCCCGCCACCTCCCGCAGGTTTGCCATTGAGAACGGCTGTCCCCCGATCAGGTTGGTACCCGCTTCAAAACGGATATAGGCAATGTTCTCCGTACCCCACTTCTCAATGATTTTCTGCAACTTGTTTACATCCATGTTCCCTTTGAAGGGAAAATTACTGGTGGTTTTCAGCGCTTCATCGGTAAATATTTCCTCTACCACACCGCCGGCAAGTTCAATATGAGCCTTGGTTGTGGTAAAATGATAATTCATTGGGACAACCATTCCTTTTTTGATGAAGGCCTGGGAAATAATGTGTTCTGCTGCACGTCCCTGGTGTACCGGAAGAAAATACTTTTGATTGAAAACATCTTCAATGGCCTTCTGCAGTTTTGTGAAGCTGGCCGAACCGGCGTACGAATCATCGGCCAGGCTCATCGCCGCCACCTGATTGTCGCTCATAGCATTCGTCCCGGAGTCAGTCAGCATGTCCAGGTAGACATCTTTATTCTGAAGAAGGAATGTATTGAAGCCTGCTTCGTATATCGATTCCCTGCGCTCCTCAATGGGTAACAGATTAAGTTTTTGCACCACGCGCACCTTATGCATCTCCAGTGGTGTTTCCTCTCCGCCATAAAATTTAACGGTCTTTAGTTGATCAAGGTTCTCCATGCGATCTTAAATATTGGTTTTTTTTATTGTCAGACCGAAAAACGCTCCGAAAGAGTGCATAAACAGCATCTCCGGGCTTGCTTTTCGGAAGATGCGAGTTTACGAATAATTAATTTTTAATCAAAATTATCGCTTCACTTATATATTATCAATTTTAAGCTCATAAAAATTAAAATCTGACACAATCGATGAGGCCATCTTTTCCCGTCATGAACGGCAAATGTTCTGGTAGCACAGCCTGAACTCCTTCAGGATTCTTGTCAATGATGGCCACTAATTGGAGATCTTTGTTTTCCAGAATATTGATCACATGGGTCATTCCCATAAAACCAAAGCCTGTTGCCGCGACTTTTTGCATATTTTTATACCGGTTTATCTGTTTTTTGTGTCTCCCTGATACGCTGCCTGAAATAATCCAGGAGTTGGGAAGCTTGTTCAAAGATAAAAAAATGATTTCCCGGAAATATCTTCAAATCAAAAGATCCCTTTGTAATTTGCTCCCATGGCCTTGCTTCCCGGATGTCGACCTCGTCGGTATCTCCGATCATCGCACTCACCGGGATAGAAAGAGGTGTCAGTTCCGGTTCAAAAAAAGTCTCGATCATTTTGAAATCACTCCTCAAAATCGGTTCAAAAAAATCCATCACCTCATCGTTTTCCATAATTTCGGCGGGAACACCTCCCAGCGTCCGCAGTGCATCCCTGAACTGATCGCGGGGAAGAAGATACCGTTTATTTCGTTTGTCAACCGAAGGAGCCTGGCGCCCGCTCACAAACAGATGAACCGGAAGCCCGCTTCCCTCGTTTTGAATCCGCTCCAGCAACAGACGGGCCAGCTCCGCTCCCATGCTGTGACCCCAAAGGACGTATTCACCCGACAGCGATCCGCTCAACTGCCGGTAAAGATCCTCGGCCGCATCATATAAATTTCCAGGCATAGGTTCACCATAACGACGTTCCCTTCCGGGTAGAGCACAAAATAACGGCTCAAAATAAGGATCCTGTGCAAATATCGGACGGTAAGAGTAAAACCCTGCTCCTGCAAATGGTAAACAAATGATTTTCATTTCGTTATAATTAACATAAAAAGCCTCATAAACAGGTTGCTCGCCATGTCGCATGTTATGCCGAAAGCAAGCCATCTGTTCCCGGTTTTCAATTCAGTTTATTTCGACCCAAAAATATCGCATCAATATTAATAATTTAAATTACACGAATGTTATTTTTGCATAAACAGCTAACCGATGAACGTTGCAATAATAGGTGCGGGTTTTCATTTTCCGGGTCGAATAGGGTCGCTGAAGGATCTGCATCCGGCACTTATCAGAAAAAAAACTCTTTACCAGGCCACTGCCGGTGATTTTTCAGGCGCGTCGTTTAAGAGTGGCAAGCCCATTGGATGCCTCAGCCGCCCCGATCTTTTTGACGCTTCTTTCTTTGGAATGTCTCCCGCCGAAGCGGAGCAACTGGATCCACAGACCCGGGTCCTGCTTGAACTGAGTATCCGGGCCTTTGAGAACGGAAATATTGATTTTCAGAAACTTAATCCATCAATGGTTGGGGTATACGCCTCGGCTGCCTTCACCGACTACCGCGACTGCATTCACGATTCATCGCACGGAAATGAATATACCATCTCCGGTAACACCCTTTGTTCCATTTCCGGACGATTATCCTACCACCTTAATTTCACCGGGCCGTCGCTGACGATCGATACGGCCTGCTCCGCCTCGCTGGTTGCCTTGCATTACTGTTGTAACGACCTGTCCATGGGAGAAACGGAAACAGGATTAGTCGCGGGGGTGAATATCATCCTCTCCGAAAAGATCCATTCCGGCTTCGAGTCATTGAGAGCCCTTTCACCCAATGGGATCATCCGGCCTTTTGACAAGCGGGCCGACGGCTACGTTCGCAGTGAAGGCGGAGGCGTGCTCATCCTGAAAGCGCTCGACAAGGCGGTCCGCGACGGAAACCGCATCCTGGCCGTTATTCGTTCCACTGCGGTGAATAATGACGGGCATTCCAGAAATTTTGTTTCCCCCAATAAGGAGGCGCAGTCGGCCCTCATCCGCAAAGCCCTGGAAAAAGCCGGGCTGGAGCCTGGCGACATTGACTGCATCGAAGCGCACGGGACCGGCACACCTGTTGGCGATCCCCTTGAGCTCCAGGCAATCAGCGATGTATTCAACAAAACATCGCGGAAGCGGAAGATATATGTCGGCTCCGTTAAAGGGAATACCGGACATCTGGAAACAGCCAGCGGAATGGCAGGAATCGCGAAGGCGATGCTGATGGTCGCCAATCGAATGGTTTACGGGAATGCCGGATTTTCAGAACCCACCGACAAATTTAACTGGGCCTCAGGCTGCCTGGAAGTTCCTGTCGATACCATCCCGGCCGGGGGAGAGCGAATGATTGTCGGGGTCAATTCGTTTGGGATCAGCGGCACCAATGCGCATGTCATCCTTGAAAGTCCTCCCCCCCTGCCGGAAAAAATCCCTGTCACGCTTGCTTCTGTGCCTGTTCTGACCTTATCGGCCCAGGATATCACCGCCTATGAAACACTCACCGGGGCCTACAAAATACTGCTGACAGAAGCCGGCAAAGAGCAGGCCGGACAGATCGTTGCAGCCACCTTAACGGGCAGGCCATCCTGGAAATTCAGGAGAGCATTTGTACACCGGCAGCAAGGTGAACTCATTAAAGAATTAAGCCTTCGCGAACCGCCGGTCAGGAGTGCGGATGGTGCCGGGACGGTTTTTGTTTTTTCCGGACAGGGCGGCCAGTGGCCCGGAATGGGGCTCCAGCTTCTCGAAAAGAGCAGCGTCTTCAGGGAAAAGCTGACTGAATGCGACAAACTGTTCCGCGATACCGGTTATGGTTCAGTGCTTGACAGGCTCAGAGAGGGACTGACAAACGACAACATTCACAAAGCCAGGATCATCCAGCCTGTTTTGTTTTCCCTTCATATCGCCTGGGCCCGGCTTCTTCAATCGGCCGGGATCATGCCTGCTGCCGTAATCGGGCATAGCCTTGGAGAGATCTCGGCAGCATGCATCGCCGGGCTGATCAGCCTGGAACAGGCGGTCAGGATCGTTTATGCGCGCAGCGTTGCCGTATCGGATACAGCCGGTGACTTTGGAATGATCCTGGCCGGAGCCGACGAGGAATATTGTGAAGCCATCCTGTCGGGCGCTGAAATACAACTTGAGTTAAGCGCCTGCAATTCAAGAAATGCACTGGTCTATTCGGGGGCCACGCCCGATTTAGTGAAATTTGGCCGGGAACTGGATGGGAAAGGTGTGTTCAACCGGATCATCCGGGTCGACTATGCGTCTCACAGCAGCCGCATTGAGCAGGCTTTGCCCGCCTTCAGGGAAAACATCCGCGGCATTAAGCCCGCGCAAGGCACTGTTCCGTTCTATTCTTCCAGCCGCAATGCATGGGAATCCTGCACGGATACCGAATTCTGGGTTCAGAATCTTCGCTCTCCGGTCCGGTTTTATCAAAGTATCCAGGCCCTTTGCCGGGAAGGCTTCAACCTCTTTACCGAGTTTTCACCCCATAGCCTGCTTTCATCCCTGATCGAGCAGACTGCTGAAGAAGAGGGAAGCGCTGTTCATGCCAGCTGCCTTTCGACCAGGGGCAACGATGATTGGCTCGACCTGTTGAAAACCTGCGGAGACCTTTATGAGAAGGGGCTGAATCCGGATTGGCAACGCTTGCTGGAGTTCCCCGCCCCGCCTTTCGTGGAGCTTCCGCCCTATCCCTGGCAAAAGGGAAGCTACTGGTTTAAGCCCGTCGACAGCAGCCCGGAACCTGTCAAAACTTCCACCACGGAGAAGGAAGCTTGCATCGCAGAGAGCCAGGGCGTTTATTCGCTTCCGGACTTAACTGCCCACATCCGGCAAATTGTCTCCGGCTGCCTGAGACTGCCGCTCCGGAAACTGAAGGACGACGAAAGTTTCAGGGACCTCGGTTTTGATTCGCTGATGGCCTTACGGGTGAAAACAAAAATAGAATCGGAACTGCATATCAACTGCCCGATTGCACACCTGTGGAGCTTTCCGACAATTGAGCAGCTTGCTGCCCGGCTCTTTGAGAACTTCAAAAAGTCAGACAGGCTTGCCGCAGAAGCAAAAACTTTTGGAGACATCGTAAAAGATCTGGACCGCATACTGGAGGATATTTGACAATGGAGAAGTACACAAAAGAATCACTGGAGAGCAGGCTGATCAAATCGTACGAGGCCATCCGGAAACTACAGCAACAACTGAGCGGCCAGGGTCACGATGAGATTGCCGTGATCGGAATGGCCTGCCGGTTGCCTGGCAGTGTGAACAGTCCGGAAGCATTTCTGGATTTTCTCCTCAACAAAGGTGATGCAATCGTTACGGTTCCGGACAACCGGGCCGTCGATCCGGACGACCGGACCATCAGGGGCGGCTTCATAGACCGTCCGTTTGAATTTGACGCCGCATACTTCGGAATCTCCCCGAATGAGGCACGAAGCATGGATCCCCAGCAGCGCCTGCTGCTTGAAGTTTGCCATGAGGCGATAGAAAGGGCCTGCATACCAATAAGTGATCTGGCAGGCTCAAAAACAGGCGTCTTTATCGGCCAGGTCAACAATGATTACGGACAGCGCTCACTGCGCTTTCCGGAGAAGAGCGGTATCGATCCCTGGGACTTTACCGGCAATATCTTCTCAACTACGGCAGGAAGGATCTCCTTCCATCTCGGGCTTCAGGGACCTTCGATGGTTGTCGACACCGCATGCTCATCGTCGCTGGTGGCAACCGATCTTGCAGTTCGGTCGCTTCAGACGCGACAGTGCAGCGTGGCCATTGCCGGGGGAACGAACCTGATACTCGACGGGAACATCCATCATGCCCTGCAACAGGTTCAGGCCCTGTCGAAAACAGGCACATGCAGCCCTTTTGACGAAGATGCGAATGGTTATGTGCGAAGTGAGGGGGTTGCCTGCGTGATTCTGAAGCCACTCAGCAAAGCGCTGAAAGACGGGAACCCGGTCCTGGCCGTGATTAAAGGATCGGCAGTGAACCACGATGGAAAAAGCAACGGATTCACAGCACCAAACAGCGCCAGTCAGGCAAAACTGATCCGTGAAGCCATCCGGCGGAGCGGACTCCTGCCGGATCAGGTCACCTGCATCGAAGCACACGGAACCGGCACCCGGATTGGTGACCCCATCGAAATGGAGGCCCTTGCCGAAACATACCTTGCCGAAAGACGGCCCGGGCACCGGCTCTACATCGGATCGGTCAAATCGAACATCGGGCATACAGAATGCACTGCCGGCATTGCAGGATTGATGAAGGCCGTTCTGATGATCAAAAACCGGATGATCCTGCCCAACATCCATTTTCAGAAACCCAACCCGCTGATCAGCTGGCATCCCGATGTCGTTATCCCGACCGAACCTGCGGAGATCAGCGACGAGCTGGCCTGTGTGGCGGTAAGCAGTTTTGGATTCAGCGGCACAAATGCGCATGTGATCCTGGCGGCCGGACCACCGTCACCGGCTGAAGCCGCGGGCAGGTCGCTGAACATTCTGCTCATTTCAGCCAAACAGAAAGAAAGTCTGAAAGCCGGACTGCAAGCATATATTGACTTCCTGAAGCAAACGCCGGCAGGATGGGAAGACATTTGCCGGACCGCCGCGACAGGCAAAACACATTATCCGTTCCGTCTGGCCGTTTTGGCCAAAAATAAGAGCCAGGCAGCCGCAATTCTGCAGGCCTGTCTCGAAAAGGGACGTCACGCGCAGGTATTGGAAAATCACGTATCTGTTCCGCCCGGTGTCACCTTCGCTTTTACAGGACAAGGTTCACAGCATACCGGAATGGGGAAAGACCTGTACCACCATTACCCGGCTTTCCGGGAAGCGCTTGATTTCTGCGATGCGCTTTTCCGGGATGAACTGGATATCAGCATCAGGCAGTGTATGTTTGAAGAAGAATCTGCGGAATTGCTTCAGCAGACCCGCATTGCCCAACCGGCAATCTTCTCCTATGGTTATGCGCTTTGTGCGCTGCTCACCGATATGGGGATTCGTGCCCACTCTGTGATGGGTCACAGCATCGGTGAATTTGCAGCCGCCTGCCATGCAGGCATCCTGTCGCCCGAAGATGCCGTCAAACTGGTCGCAGCGAGGAGCCGCCTGATGCAACAAATGCCTCAGGGCGGGAAAATGGCCGCTGTCTTTGCCGGAGCCGCCCCGGTTGTTCAGGAGATTGCTTCGTATAAAGAGGTTTCGGTCGCAGCTTTCAACAGCCCCCAACAAACAGTCATCTCGGGAAGAGGCGATCAGGTGGCTGAGATCGTGAGCCGGCTCGGAAAACGCGGTATCCGAAGCAAATACATGGCCGTAAACCATGCGTTCCATTCACCCGATATGACGGCGATGGTACCGGCCTTCGCGCAAATCGCCGGGGAAGTTTCTCATCAGGCACCAGGGTTAAACTTTATCTCCTGTCTTGAGCCCGGAACACTCCCTTCTGCTGAATACTGGGCCCGGCACATCCTGGCGCCCGTCCGGTTCTGGGATGGACTGGCAAAAGCCGGCCGCGAAACAGCGCTTATTCTTGAGACAGGGGCCTCACCGCATCTTACCGGCATAGCCGGCATGGTCAGTCCACCCTTCAATACGCCGGTCATTCCGGTCAGTGACAAAAGAGGAGACGAACTGCAAGCATTTGATCTGGCGCTGTGCAAAATGCATATCGCCGGAATAAACGTTCACTGGAAGAATGTTTTCCCCGCCGGTGCGTGGACTCCGGTCGATCTGCCGGTTTACCGGTGGAACCATAAGCTTTTCAGAAAAGAAAAGCCGCAGTGGAGCGGAAGATCCGGAATCAGACAGGAAAAACAGCTCCATCCCCTGCTGGGTTCGTTGATCGATGTTCCGGAGACACAGGAACTGAGATTCCAAAATGTCCTGGTTCCCGGAAAAATCAGCTGGCTTGCAGATCACCGCCTGGCAGGCAAAACGGTCTTTCCGGGTACCGGATATCTGGAAATTGCCCGGGCCGTACCTGCTTTTCTGAACAAAGCAGCCTGTGTTTGTGATCTGATCCTGTCGGCACCGATGGAAATCCCCGATGGAGGCATTGAAATCCAAACGCTCGTCAGGAACGACAAAATATCTATATTCAGCCATCCTGAGGGAAAACAATGGGTTTTACACGCAAGCTGCAGGATCGTGAATCCTGCTCATCCTGATATTCCGCCATTCACAAACGAACTGCAGGAATTACATTTCGCTCCCGATCATTTTTATGCTTCCTGCCACGAGCTAGGCATTGATTATGGTCCGGCCTTCAGAGGATTGCAGAAAATAAAAGGCAGCGAGGGCACCCTGACTGCCGAAGTGAGCCTGCCGGTGCCGGAAAACGGCTATTACCTGCATCCGGCATTGATCGATGCCGCCTTCCAGGCTTATGGCGCCTGGCTGCTCAGCAGTGAAAAATCGGCTTACCTCCCGATGGAGATGCAGTCTGTGTGGCAATTTGCTGATCTTCCTCCGACGATCATGGTGATGATCCGGGAAACATTCCATTCCCCCCGGCTGAAAAAAGCAGACGTCAGCTTTTTCAGTCAGGCAGGTCAGCCGCTCGCCCACATCCGGGGACTCAGCCTCATCAGAACGACGATTTCAATCCGCCACCTGCCCGACCATTGCCTGTACCGGGAAATATCGGTTGAAAAGCCGGCGGCGGTCCTTATTTCCGGCAAAGATATCATGAACATCGATCCTGAACTTTTCTCCGAAGATGAAAAGAATGAAATCAGGTCGGTTTATGAACAATATCTCCGGTTAAACAGCTTCGCTGCAGCCTACATCGCCTGTCAACTGAGAGAAATGGGCATCCGGTTAAAAGCCGGCGATCTGACCGGTTCCCGGATGCTTATCAGCCGCTACTCGCCGGCTCCGTCACTGAAGCGCTATATTGAAAGACTATTCGGGGTGCTTGCTGACAACGGCATTCTGGAGGCGACGCCCGAAGATGGTGTTTTCCGCGTCATCAGGGAGCCGGCGCAGCAGGATGTTCAGACGGTTTACCGACTGATGCGGGAGCAGCTTGCCGGTTGCCGGGCAGAAGCCGCCCTGCTCGATCAGTGTGCATCGAAAATCGCGGCCGTGGTCGGCGGGCAGGAAGCACCCCTGTCGGTGCTTTTTCCGGAGGGGAACACCGGAGCGGTAAACGAGCTCTACCACACGCTCCCGTTTCGGGCCATGCATCGCCTGACGGCGCAGGTAACCTCACGGATCCTTTCGGCTGCAGGGAAAAACGCCCGCATCATTGAAGTCGGAGCAGGGACCGGCAGCACCAGTGAATTCATCCTCCCCCTATGTCCCGAAGGCACCCGCTACCTGTATACCGACATTTCCCCCCTGTTCCTTACTGAAGCAAAAGAGAAGTTTGCCCCTTACCAATTTGTCGGTTATGCCCCGCTCGACATTGAAAAAGATGTCCGTGCACAAGGATTCACACAGGAATACGATATCCTGATTGCAGCCAATGTCCTGCATGCCACAAAAGATCTGAAAGCCACTTTCGGCGAAGTCAGGAAACTTCTGCGCCCGGGAGGATTGCTGGTGATGGTGGAAGGCACGACCGTTATGCCCTGGCTTGACCTTGTCTTCGGACTCACAAAAGAGTGGTGGGGCTTCCGCGACACCGGGCTCCGCAGTCAGCATATTCTGCTCAAGGCCGCTCAGTGGACCGCATTTTTGCAGGAAAACGGATTCGGCGATATCAGGGCTTTCCAGCCTGAATCAGCCGGAGAACAAAGCATGACAGCCCAGGCCGTCATTCTGGCCAAATGCCTTCCGTCAGCCGGTAAGGGCAGGCATGCCGTTGCCGGGGTGGAAAACAACAGGCTGGCGTCACAGGTTGCCGGGATGCTGCATTGCAATGTCACTGCAGCCGGTGAGACGGCATCTCTGGCAGAACAAGCGGAGGCAAATATGGAGACATTCACCTGGTTCTGTGATCAACCCTCAGAGGATGACCAGGCACTGATCAGTGCCTGCTGCGAAGTATCACGGCTTGTAAAGCTCCCCGGTACAGCCCGGCTACGGATCGTGCTGAGAAAAAACAGGCTGCTCATGGCGGCTCTGAAGGGCATCGTCCGGACCATGCGGCTGGAGTATCCGGACATACAGCCGAAACTCATCTTTATTCCCGGTCAGGATCCGGACGCCGAAGATCTTATCCGGGAAATCCTCGCCTGCGACGGAGAAGAAACCGCAGTCATGGAAAGGGGGATCTGCCGGCTCGAACGGCTCGTCACTGCAGAGGTAAACCTTTCCGAAACGGAGATCCTTCCGGTCAGTTCAGAAGGGGCCTACCTGATCACCGGAGGGAGCGGCGGGCTGGGGCTTCATTTCGCCGAATGGCTCTGCCATCACCGGGCCGGAGAAGTGATCCTGACCTCCAGAAAACAGCCGGATGAAGACCGGCTGGCGAAACTCCCCGGAAAAGTCAGCTGGCTTGCCTGCGACCTGGGGGATGAGAAACAGGTTATGCGGCTGTTCAGGCAGATAAAAGCCGGTCAACTGCCTCTGAAGGGGGTGATTCATGCCGCCGGGGTCACGGCCGATGCAGCATTGATGAATCAGGACAAAGATCATTTTGAGCGAGTATTCCGCGCAAAAGTTGCAGGAACCCGGAACCTCATCCGGGAAGCCAAAGATCTGTCACTCCGTTTCTTTGTTGCCTTTTCTTCCTCTGCCGCCACTTTGGGTATGCAGGGGCAGGGCAATCATTGTGCGGCCAATGCGGTCATGGAAGAGATACTGCGGCAGGCCGGGCCTTTCTGCCCGATTGTCCGGGTTATTAACTGGGGGGCCTGGGCAAATACCGGCGCGGCCGACAGCCGCATTGAAGAAATAGCACGCAGGCAGGGTATGAAGCCGATCAGCCCTGAAGAAGGAAGCCGCATCCTTGAAACTGCGTTGACAGCAGGCTACTCCAATCTGGCTGCCTTCCAGGTCGACTGGACCCGATACCGCCAGGCTTTTGGATCCAGGCCCTTTCTTGAACAGGTGACAGCACAAAAATACGGTGCCGGAAAGCCTTCCCTTCAGGAAGATAACTGGGCTGCTGATCTGCAGCAAACCGATGCCGGACAAAGAATGGAACAACTGAACGGAATGATCAGCAGGCTGATTGCCCTTTCTCTGGGTTATGACAGGCAGGAACAGATTGACCCGGACATCGGCTTTTTTGACCTGGGTATGGATTCGCTGATCGCGGTAAATATCCGCAATCAGTTGCAAAAATTAACCGGCCTGAAGCTCGAAGCAACCCTGCTCTTTAATTATGCGACCATTCATGACCTTACCCGCTGTCTTTTAAACCGGCTGTTTCCTCCTCCCCCCGCAGAAGAGCCCGAAACTGATATCGGACAGATGCAGCAGGAAGATCTGGAAAATTTTATTAACCAGGCATTTGCAGATGGGAACTATGAGCAATGAACAAAACAGCGATGCGCTGAAGAAAGCGGCAATCATCATCCGGCATCTGCAAAACAAAATTGCCGGGCTGGAAAAAAAACAGAACGTTCCGGTTGCTGTTATCGGAATGGCATGCCGTTTTCCCGGCGAAAGCAACTCGCCCGCCCGGTTTTGGGAAAACCTGAAGCGGGGCTTCGATGCCCGCGGGGAAATTCCAACCGAACGATTTGATATCAGCCGTTTTTATCATCCAGAAAATCAGCCGGGAACCATTCTTTCCCGTTATGGAGCCTTCATCAGGGGCCATGACCTTTTCGACGCGGAATATTTTGGGATCTCCTCGCGTGAAGCCGCACGCATGGACCCGCAGCAACGGATTCTGCTTGAGGTGACCGTCGAAGCGCTGGAAGATGCCGCAATCGGTATGAACTCGCTCAGCGGCTCACAAACCGGCGTATTCATCGGTTGCATGGGACATGACTTTTACGAGTTGAGCAGCGAATGCGAGCCCGCCGATATCCATACCGGAACCGGAACCTCGCTCAGTGTTCTGTCGGGGCGGATCTCCTATCTGCTCAATCTCCGCGGACCGTCCATGACGATCGACACGGCCTGTTCCTCCTCGCTGGTTTCCGTGTGCAATGCAGTTCAAAGCCTGCGAAATCTGCAATGCGACTGTGCCATAGCAGGAGGGGTAAACCTGATCCTCTCGCCTACCATCTACCAGATCGAAAGCAGAAATCAGATGCTGGCACCCGACGGACACTGTAAACCTTTCGACGATCAGGCAAACGGATTTTTGCGGGGAGAAGGCTGCGGTGTAATTGTTTTGAAGCGTCTCAACGACGCGCTCCGGGACGGCGACCGTATTCTCGCAGTGATCCGTGGCTGCGCCGTAAACCATAACGGGAAAAGCGGCGCGCTGATGGTCCCTTCCGGAATGGCACAGGAAGCCCTGATCAGACAAGCCCTCCGGGATGCAGACACCGATCCTTCTCAGATCGGCTTCATCGAAGCACACGGAACGGGAACAGCCCTGGGAGATCCCATTGAAGTAAATGCTCTGGAGGCTGTCTATGGAAAGTCGGGCACCGGAGCACTGCTGATCGGATCGGTGAAAAGCAACATGGGCCACCTGGAAGGAGCGGCCGGCATTGCCGGTCTGATGAAAGCCATTCTCGCCGTCCGTCACCGGGAACTTCCTCCCAGCATCCATGTGGAGAAACTGAACCGGCATATCGACTGGGAAAACATTCGCGTTCGGGTCAACACGTTTCTCAGCCCCCTCGGTCAAGACCGTATGGCGGCTGTGAGCAGCTTTGGATTCAGCGGCACCAATGCCCACCTGATCCTGTCGCCGTACGAAGGCGATGACAGACCGGGCAACAGACAATTACCTGTTTCGGCGCTGCTTATCTCAGCGAAAAGTGAACAGGCGCTGCAAAACTACCTGATCCGTTACGAAAGCTATCTGGCACAGACAAAAGAACCCTGGCCCGATATCTGTTATACCGCTGCCATTGGGCGCAGCCATCATCCTTTCCGCATTGCTTTCCTGGCCGGGAGCACAGAAGAAGCGCTTCTGCTGATCAGCGATTACCGAAAGGGAGTGAGGAATGAAAAGATATGTTGCACGGAACACATCGGCCTGAAAGGCTCCGGCGACATGTACGACAGGATCGGGGACTGGATAAAGGGAGCCGATGTCGACTGGCAGCAAATCTTCGGAGCAAAGGCAGCAGCAAAAACCGAAATCCCGGGATATCCGTGGGAACACCGTCGTTATTGGCTGAAACAGGCCGTGGAAAAGCCACTGCTCCCTGCCGGACATATCTATATCCGCAGCCGGAAAACGGTCACTCCACAGCCCGGCGATCTGCAAAAGATCTTTTTGATTTTCACAGGAGGGGCAACTTGCCTGCCGGCGCTGAAGGAACCGTTCTTTCCTTTGGCAGCGACTATCGATGAGGCGCAACGTGCAGTCATCGTACACAGAACCACCCCTCAGGATAAAGAACGGGATTTCCTTCCTGCAGAGACGCTGCTCCCGGTATGCCAAAAACTGATCGGTGAAAACAGGGTCAAAAAAACCGATGTCATCCTCGTTACCGGCGATCCTGACGAAAACCACTTCCCCTTATTGTATGCCATGAATGGTATGCTCGGTTCCCTGCGGACTGAAAGGCCGGAATACGCAGGAGGGGTGGCGATGGTTCCCAACGACATGGCACCGGAGAAACTAAATGACGTATTGCAGTACCTTCAGCAAAACAGTGACAGTTGCCTGCTCAGCGATCACCGGCAGTGTTTTCAGATCGGCTTGCAGCAAATGACCGGGAAGGTCAGCGCCGATGCTTTCCGTCTGCCACAGGGTGTGATCGTGATCGTCGGGGGAAATGGCTTCATCGGCAGCCATTTTATGGATGCGCTTATCGCACAAGGGGCAAGAGAGTTTTTGATCACCTCCAGGAACCCGGGAAAACCCGCCGCCGGCCGTGATGGCACCCGCATCACCCCCTTCCGGATGGATCCTGCAAACAGCCGTGACTGGGAACGGTTAAAAGACGCAATCGGAGGAAAAAGGCCGGGGATGCTGATCCATGCAGCCGGCCATTACACCCACCGGTTGACGGAGCAGATGCAGCCCACCGACATCAGGGAGCTAAGCCGGGAAAAGACAGAAGGGGGAAATCACTTACTGAAGTGGTGTCTTGAGCTACGCCCCGAACAGGTGATCCTGAACTCGTCGGCCGTGTCGGTGACCGGTGCCCCCTACCTGGGCCACTATGCCTTTGCCAATGGATATCTTGACGGGATAGGTCATGCGCTGAATGCAGAAGGGATACCTGCCACGGTTATAAACTGGGGAGGATGGCAGGGAAGCGGAATGCTGGCCGATGCGTCAGTCACCAGGTTTCAGGAGCAATACGGTTTTTATGCTCTGCCTGCGGAGCAACTGGTCACGGCAGCGCTTGGACTGGCAGGATCCGGTATCGGCCAGGCAGCAGTGATGCATATTGACTGGGCAAAATTCAGATCCGTTACCCAATTCAACCGTTTAAGCTGGTATTTCGACGAAATGCCGGAAGACGGCCCGTCCGGGCTGAAGAAGGACGCCACGCGAAGCCGCCATGAAGTTCTGGAGATTGTAACACGGCTGAGCAGGGAGAAGCTCCAAATGCCTCCCGGGCGGCAACCCGACATCAATCTGGCATTCGAAGAGATGGGCTTCGATTCGCTGATGTCGGTCGAACTGATCCAGGACCTCCGGAAGGAGTTCGGTCTGGACCTTTCAGTTACGCTGTTATTTGAGTATTCCACCATAAACCAGGTTGCCTCACACCTGTATGAGCAGATGCAACCCTCATCAAACGACAATGAAAGCTGGAGCCTGGATGAAATTGAGGCGAAGCTGAATAAAAAACTGAACAAGGATGGCATTTGACGAACAACGATACAGAGACTTGCTGACGAGGGCCTGGAAACGGATACAGGAACTTGAAGATTTAACGCAGAAAGAACAGAAGGATGATATTGCCATTGTGGGAACGGCATTCCGGTTTCCGGGGGATGCCAGGGATGAATCATCTTTTTGGGAAATGCTGACCAGCGGGCACGACGTCATCGGTCAGCTTCCGGAAAGGCGCTGGGACAGCGCCTATGACGGGATGTCGGCCTATTACGGAGGTTACCTGCATTCGGTTTATGATTTTGATTTCCGCTTTTTCGGCTTTGCTCCCGAAGAAGCGGAATGGACCGACCCGCAGCAGCGCCTGATGCTGGAGATTTCAGCCGAAGCCATCACGCACGCCGGTTACAGCATAAAAGAGCTGTCGGAAAGCAAAACAGGGGTTTTTGTGGGTGTGGCCAAAAACAATTACAGCGACGTGCCTGCCGAAGAAATCACGGAATACCTGGCTACCGGGAGCAGTGCGGCCTCCGTTGCCGGGCGGATCTCCTATTTCTTTAATTTTCATGGGCCTTCGGTAAGTATCGATACCACCTGTTCTTCCTCCTTAACGGCCATCTATCAGGCTGTGAACAGCCTGAATGCCAATGACTGCGAGCTGGCTCTGGCCGGCGGCATCAACCTGATCCTTCAGCCGGAAGGGCATATCGGCTTCGACCGGCTGGGTATTGTTTCCCCCAGCCACCGCTGCAGTCCCTTTGATGCGCATTCGGATGGGATCGTCCGGGCTGAAGGATGCGGAGTGATCGTTCTCAAAAGGCTGAGCAAGGCCCTCTCTGACAAAGACAGGATATTGGGCGTGATCAGGGGGATCGCGGTTAACCATGACGGGAGCAGCAACGGTTTTACCGCTCCAAGCCGCAAAGCACAGTCGGAAGTGATTGCCGCGGCTTTGAAAAACGCAGGAACCAGCCCTGCCGAAGTGACCTATGTCGAAGCACACGGCACCGGCACAGCTCTGGGCGACATCATCGAATTACAGGCCTTGAACGATGCTTACGGCATTTCTCGCGCGGAAGCCGGCGACCTGCTGATCGGTTCCGTGAAGGCGAATATCGGGCACAGCGAGTTTGCAGCCGGAATGGCAGGATTGATTAAAATCCTTTTGTGCTTCCGGAATGAAAACATTCCCGCACAGATCAACTTTAGCAGCCCCACTCCCCGCTTTAACTGGGATCATTCAGGGCTTCAGGTTGCCCGGCAGACCCCCTGGCTTCGCAGCAGCAGAAAAAGGATTGCCGGGATCAGCAGCTTCGGGATCACCGGCACCAATGTACATATGATCATCGAAGAACCACCCGCACGGGAGTTGTCCGGCACAGAAGCCCCCCAATGGCTGACCCTGGCGCTGTCGGCAAAGTCGCCCGCCGCGCTTGCCGCCTGGATGCAACAGTTGCAGCAACGGCTTGAGCAGGCCGCAACCTCCGGCGAATTGTACCGGCTGTTGTACCGCGTTCAGCGGATCAACAGCCACTTTCCTGCCCGCACGCTGCTGGTAGCGGCAAGCCGGGATGAGCTGATTCAAAGGGCAGGCCGCGCGATCAGCAAGGGAGTCCCTTCTCCGCACAACCGGCTGCAGGTACCCAAAATGATCTTTGTATTCCCGGGCCAGGGTGCGCAATACCCGGGAATGGGGCGGACTCTGTTGCAAAAATTTCCGGCTTTCAGCGAGGCATTCAGCAACTGCCGGAAATTGATCCTGTCGTACGGTGGACCAGACATCGGGATCTTGCTGATGCAAAAGGAAGAAGATCGTTTTCGGAAAACGGACATTCAGTACCTGTTGTTTGCCTGGCAATATGCCACGGCCAGCTTATGGATGTCGTTCGGCTGGATGCCCGACGCAGTGATGGGGCTGAGCATGGGCGAACTCACGGCATCCTGCATCAGCGGCCTGCTCTCGCTCGAAGAGACCGTCCGGATCCTGACTATCCGCACCGGAACGCTGCAGAATATGGAAACCGGCAAATACGCTATGGCCATACTGGAAGCCTCTGAAGAAGAACTGAACGGCCGGCTGCCGCTTTACGGAGGGCAAATTGAGATATCCGTTTACGGCAGTCAGCACTCGCATGTTGTTTCCGGTCCCGCAGCCATGGTCGAAGCCCTCGTTGAAAGTTTTGAGGCAGAGAACCGTTTTGCACGCAAAATAGCCACATCGGTGGTCAGTCACTGCCGGGAGGTGGAACCATACATGCCTTCCATGGTGAGCCGGATCGGAATGGTAACGGCATCAAAGCAGCAAGTTCCGCTTTTTTCGACGTCCGTGACGGACTGGTGGGACCGAACGCCCGACGCAACCTACTGGCACGGCAACGTTCGCCGGCCGGTTTCCTTTGCCCGGTCGGCCGAAGCCTTGCTCCGGGAGGGCTTCAACATCTTTGTTGAGATGAATCCGCATCCGGGTATTTCCTATAATCTTGCCGAAATCGCCGCACAAACGCAGCAGAAGATAGTACATGTCGCTTCATCCTACCGGACGGAAGATGAATATGAAACGTTTCTGGGGCAAATGGAGCTTCTTTACAAAGCTGGCAGGGAGCCGCAATGGGAGTGCCTTTTCCCGCAAGCGGCCCCGTTTGCAGAGATTCCCCTGCCCGCCTGGGACAAAAGGACCTTTAAGAGGGAATATGGAAGAAAGTACCGGCAGGAGCAGAAAGAAGCACTGCTCCACATACCCGGCTGGGAAGTATGGAAGGATGAGCAGCAGCCCGCCGGCACTGAACAGGTCGTCCTTTACGGGGATTTTTCAATCCCTGTTCAATCCCGGGACTTCATAATTGCGCCTGAGATAACGGATCTGCAGGGAAATGAACCGGTCCGGATTGTAACCGATATCAGCCGGCTAAAGGATCCGGAAACTTTTATCCATGTACTCGGGCAGTTAAGAAGCTGTTCAGAAAAAACCGGTACCGTGGACTGGATCCTGCTACAGCCTATAAACAGCAGTTTGGGCGCCGGGGCGCGCGATGCTGAAACCCGCGATGCCGGGGCCAGCGATGCTGAGGCCCGTGCAGCCCTGGCAGCCAAACTCGCCGAAGTGGCTGCGGCTGAAGAAGACTGGCTCCGTGTCCGGGTGGTTGAAACCGCAGGGAATAACCGGCCCGGTTTCCTGGAAAACGAGATCCGGCTACCCTTCGACCGTTTTAGCCATGTCAGGCTGGATGGGAACCGGAGGATGGTGCCTTCCCTGCGTGTGATGGACCATCCGGGGCAGGCTTTTGTGCCCGACAACGAAGGAATTTACCTGATCAGCGGCGGTACGGGGGGCGTCGGCCTCCAAACGGCCTTATTTCTGGCAGCAAAAGGTACCCGTCGCATTACGCTGTTAAGCCGTGGCCATAAACGCACAGACGAACGGGACAGCCTTTCTCCCGACCGGCTGGCGATGACAGAACTGGAAAAGACCATCCCTGTTCTGGAATACCTGCGTGCCGATATCTCCGACCGTGCGGCCATGATCCGCACACTGGAGGAGCTTCGTCGAAAGTATGGCCGTATTTCAGGCGTTTTTCATTGTGCGGGAGTCTTTGGGGAAGCATTTATTCGTGACCTCAGGGCCGGTGAAGCGGAAAAAGCGATGGCTGCAAAAGTCGAAGGCGCCCTGCTTCTCCATGAGCTGACCCTTGCCGATAAACCCACGCATTTCGTGCTCTACTCGTCGGTCTCATCGCTGTTCAATACGCCAAGCCTCGGGATCTACTCGGCGTCGAACGCTTTTCTCAATGCGTTTGCAGAATGGAGGAAAAAACAAAATCTGCCCGCCTTATCGGTCGTCTGGTCGCTGTGGAAAGAAAGCGGCATCGCTTTTGAAAAAGGACAGGCGGCCGATATGGCCTTCAAAGCTCTTAGCAACAAAGAGATACACCAGGTACTCGAAAAAACGCTGAATTCCGCGGAAGCGGTCATCGTGGCCGGCCGCATAAACGACTCCCCCGCTTTCGCAGCTGTCCTGGACTCGGCGCCTTTCATCAGCGGCATCAAAGCCGGGCAGGATTCTTTCGCCCCGGTCACAGAACCCGGTTTGTCAGATCGCCGGGGAAATGATACCCGGGGAGTGATCAGGGCAATATGGGCGGAATATCTTGGACACGAGCTCATCAGCGAAGAGGATAACTTTTTTCATCTGGGAGGCAACTCCATCCTGGCCACCCGGATCACGAACCGCATCAAAAGCGCTTTCCCCGGTCTCTCGCTCACGGTTGCCGATGTGCTGCGGTCGCTCACAATAGCAAGACTGGCAGAACTGGCCGATTCACGCATGAACGCCGGAAAGAATGAAACAGAACTGCACATCCGCCCGCTTGCAAAGCAGGATCGTTACCCCGCCTCCAATGAACAAAAGCGCTTCTGGCTTCAGTCAAAAACAAACGAGGATCCGTCGTTCAATAACCTCACCGGGAGTTACCGGTTAAAGGGAGCGCTGGACATTTCGGCGCTTGAACGCGCATTCAGCCTCATCCTGGAGGAAAATGAAATTCTCCGCACAACTTATTGGGAAGAAGACGGTACACTGTTCCAGACCATTCACGATGATGCTGTTTTCCGTTTGACGCAGATAAGCTGCCCGACAGAAGAGGAAGCGCTTTCGACCCTGCATCGGGAGTTTTCATCCGAATCGCAGCTGATTTTTAAGCTGCAATCTGATTATCCGCTGAGAGGGACAGTTATCCGGATCACCTCAGACCCCAATTTGCACTACCTCCTGCTGAACATTCACCACATTGCAGCCGACGGGTGGGCGATGGGCCAGTTTACCCGGAAGCTGGACAACTATTACCGCCGTCTGCTCGGCGGAGAAGACGTCAGTGCAGCGATCCCGGCGATCTCCTACAAGGACTATTCGGCATCGCTGAGCGGGTTTCTCAACAGCGAAGCCGCGTCGCTTCACCGGGAGTACTGGAAAGATCAACTTGCCGGAGCACACAATCAGGCTTATATCAGTCCCGATCAGGAACGGACGGCCGGCAACGATCACAAGGGAATGAAGTTGAGCGATTGTTTTTCAGCGGCGCTGACCGAAAAGTTGCAGAACTTGTCGGAACAGCAAAACAGTTCTCTTTTTACCGTGCTGCTGGCGGCATTTAAAACCTTGCTTCACAAGCTCTCCGGAGCGACCGATATCCTGGTGGGCACGGTCGTTTCGGGCCGGGAACATCCCGCTCTTGAAAACCAGATCGGAAATTTCATGAATCTCCTGCCGCTCAGAACAGAGATTGGAGGGAACGATTCCTTTACTGCCACCATCCGGTCGGTTTCGCGCAATGTGCTGGATTCGTTCGAACACCGGATCTACCCTTTCGACCGGATGCTCGAAGATCTGAAAATCACAAGGGAGCTTAGCCGGCATCCGCTTTTTGATTACCTCTTTATTTTTCAAAACCATGAAGAAGCCGACCTGAGGCTGGAAGGGATCGAAACGGAGCGACTGCAAAGCGACCCGGAACACAGCAAGATCGATATCCTTTTTGAACTGCGGGTAACCGGAGGAAAAATTCAACTGAACATCGAATACAATACGGCCCTGTACCGGCAAGCGACCATCGAAAACCTGCGTGACCACTTCGAAAATCTTCTGGAGGCGCTTTGTGAAAAGCCCGAACAAGCTTTGTGTGCGGTTAAGTTTGGCCCGGAGGAACAGCTCAGGGAACTGACCCTCGCCTTCAACAGCCCGATTGAGACGCCTGTATATCCCGACCTGTTTACGGCATTTGAAGCGGTTGCCAAAAGAAACCGGGAGGCAATTGCCGTCGTTCAGGACAGCACGGTGCTCACCTACGAAGATCTGTTACGGCATTCGCTGACCCTGGCGGGAGAAATTGCCGCCCAATCGGACGAAGGCGAAGTGTGTCATGCCTGTGCGGGGAACTCGGCGGCACAGATCATCGCCCTGCTGGCCATTATGCGGGCGGGACGTATCTACTGCCCCCTGAACGCTGACGAAGACACAGGCACCCTTCGGGAGAAAGTGCGGCGGCATTCCGGGGCTTCCCTATGGATCGCAGACGGACTAAACGTTGAAAAACTGAAGAGCGCGGGACTGATCAAAAATGAAGACAGGATCGTGGTGCTGTCGGGAAGCGGCGAGCATTGCTGGTACAACGGAATGTCCGGGCCATTTGAGGTGGCGGCCACCGGCACGGTCCCAAAGCCCTCTCAGGGCTCCTACCTTGTATTTACCTCGGGAACGACAGGGAAACCCAAAGGGATCCTCGGCCGGTCGGATGCCGTCACGCAGTTCGCCGATTGGGAAAAGCAGGAGCTTCAGCTCGGTAATGGAGTCAGGACCGCCTGGATCACGCGGTTCACCTTCGATGCATCGTTCCGTGACCTGTTTGTTCCTTTGCTCAGCGGCGGAACCGTTTCGGTCCCGCCCGTGGAGATTCAGAACAACATGGCTGCCCTGGCCGGATGGCTGCAACAATCGGGAGCCAATGTGCTTCATCTGGTACCTTCCGTATTCCGGGCCTTATTTGGTGAACTGAAAACCCTGGGAAAAAGATGGCAACCGACCGCTGTTCTGCTGGCGGGAGAAAAGATCCGGACTGCCGACGCCGCAAGCTGGCAGCAGTTTTTCCCTGCGACCCTTTTCTATAATCTTTACGGACCTTCCGAAACAACCATGGTGCGGACCTTCCATAAGATTGGCAGGAATCTGAAGGATTACGGCGCCACCATCCCCGCGGGCATACCGATATGGGGAACCAAAACCGCCATTGTAACAAACTCCCGGATGTGCGCTCCGGGGGAGGTCGGAGAAGTGTTGATCAAGACGCCCTTTGCCACCCTCGGATATTTTCATGATGTGGTCGGAACAAAAAGGGTCTTCATTCAAAATCCATTGAATGCGGACCAGGAAGATCCGGTATACAAAACCGGCGACCTGGGGCGGATCAACCGCGACGGACTGCTTGAAATAACGGGAAGGACCGATCATCAGGTAAAAATAAACGGCATCCGGGTAGAACTTTCGGCTATTGAAGACGCCATTGCCCGGCTGGAAGAGATCGGCCAGGTGGTTGTGCTGCTGACGGAAGACGAACAACTCACAGCCCTGTTTACCTCCGGCAGCCGGCCCGACGCGGCAAAACTGAAACAGAAGCTGGAGGGTCATTTAGCTCCGGGGCTGATCCCTTTGCATTTTGTACAACTCGACAATTTTCCGCTGAATGCCCACGGGAAGATCGATCGCCGCAAACTGTCAGCTTTCGTCCCGGTGCATGCCGCAGAAGGATTCCGGCCCGCCAACCCGCATCAGGAAAAAATCTGTGCCTTATGGAAAGAACTGACCGGTTCTTTTCCTGCTTCCCGTGAAAGCCGTTTTTTCGAGGCCGGAGGCAATTCGCTGACAGCAATGGTATTCATCGGCCGGCTAAAAAAAGCATTCGGCACCACGATTGGATTCAGGGAATTCTTTCTTAACCCCACCGTCGCGGCCATTGAGAAACTGATTCTTCAGGAGCCTGAAGCCGGGAACACGGAAATTCCCCCGCTCCCGAAGCAGAAGTTCTATGAGCTGTCGCATGCCCAGCACCGGATGTGGGTCCTGCATCAGATGGAGGAAAATCCGATCACCTACAACCTCAAGAGAGCATTTATTTTTGAGGGGATGATTGACCGGCAGTTGCTTGAAAGAGCCCTCGATCTGCTCGTGACTTATCACGAAAGCCTGCGTACGAACTTCCTCCGCATCGGTGACCAGGTTTTTCAGACGATCCATGAACCCGGGGAGCACCGGTTCCGCATGGACTTTCATGACCTCACCGGATCGGCCCTGCAGGAAGAGGAGCTTCAGCGGATCGCCAACAATGAAGCGTGGCATGTTTTTAAGCTGGAGCACGAAAGCCTGTTCAGGGTCTGCCTGGTGAAGCTTCAGGAGCGCCGCCATGCCCTGCTTTTCTGTCTGCACCACATCATCGCCGATGGCTGGACGATGGACAAGCTGCTGCTCCGGCTGCAGGACCTTTACGACCGCCTTGCCGGCGGCGAGCCGGTTGATCCTGAAAGCCCGCGCATCCAGTACAAGGACTTTGCGGCCTGGCAAAACAAAATGATTGGCAGTGAGACGATCAGTGCGCACAAAGCCTATTGGCTGGATCAGTTTAAAGGGGAAATCCCCGCACTGGAACTGCCCTTCGATTTTCCCCGGCAAAAGATGAAAAGCTATGCCGGTGAACCCCTGCGGTTTAAGATTGACGCCCTCCTTACCCGGAAAGTCAGGGAATGCGCAACGGGTGAGCATGCCAGCCTGTTCATGGTTTTGTTTGGCGCAGTCAATATCCTTCTCCATAAATACACCGGACAGACCGATCTGATCACCGGCAGTCCCGTAGCCGGGAGAAACCATTACCAACTGGAAGAACTTGCCGGATTTTTCGTCAACACCGTGGCCCTGCGAACGAAACCCGATCCGGACGATTCGTTCAGTCATTACCTTCAGTCGGTGATCGCTGCAACCGTCGACGCCTATGAGCATCAGCTTTATCCCTTCGACTGCCTTGTTGATGACCTGAATCTGGAAAGGGACGTAAGCCGTTCACCTTTGTTCGACGTAACGGTGCAGTTGCTCAATGTTGCCGGCGAAGGTGCAGACACCCGGTTCTCACTGGGAGGAGTTCGGGCCGAACGTTATTTTAAAGCGGAGTGGAAACGCAGCCAGTTCGACTTATCCTTCTTCTTTCGTGAAGAGGAAGGTGGCCTGTTCGGCGTCCTCGAATATAATAACGGGATCTATTCCAGGGAGCGCGCGCAGCGGATGATCGCGCACCTGACCGAACTGCTCGGGAACATTGCTGCAGCGCCCGGTACGACCATAAAAGACCTTCGCTACATTCCCGGTGATGAACTCCGCCTGCTGGAGAGCTGGAGTGAAGGGAACAGAATTCCGGCTCCCGCATCGGTCCTTGGGTTGCTCGACGATCACTGCCGGCAGCATCCTCAACGCACCGCGCTCAAAGAAGGAGCGCATAAAATGTCGTATTCCGCCTTCGACCGGATGAACCGGCAACTGGGGTCGTTCCTCTTCCGGAACACGGCCCCGCAGGCTGTTGTCGCCGTGCTGTCCGGACTGAAGACCGTTCTTGTTCCGGCCATGGCAGGGATCTTCAGAAGCCACCGGATCTATCTTCCGCTCGACTCCGGACTGCCGTTCGAGCGGCTGAAGTTTATGCTTCGCGATGCCCGGGCAGAATGCCTGATCACCGATTCCGCCCTTTACCATATCGCCAACCGGCTGCAGGCAGAAACGGGAATCAGTCATTTACTTTGCCCGGATACCGACGATCCCCTGTCGCTTGAAGAACCCGTGAGCGAACTGATGACAAGCGAACTGTGGAGCTATGTTGCCGGTCAGGCCAAAGACGATATCGAACTGGGGGGATGGAAATCCAGCTTCACCGGCCAGGCTTTCTCGCGCGAAGAAATGGACGAGTATGCTGCCAATGTGTATGAGAAACTGAAGCCATGGCTGAATTCCGGCAGCCGGGTTCTCGAAATTGGCTGCTCTTCAGGAATAAGCCTGTTCAGGATCGCGCCGCATGTCGGCTTCTATTACGGGACTGACCTGTCGGCCGACATTCTCCGCAAAACGCAGAAGGAAGTCGAAGCGAGGGGACTTCAAAACGTAAAACTTGAGGCTCTCGCGGCTCATGAAATCACCCCGGCAAACGGAGAGCGCTTCGATGTGATCATCCTCAACAGCGTTATCCAGAGCTTCAGCGGGTATAACTACCTGCACCGGGTAATGGAAACGATCGTCGCACTGGCTGCAGACCAGGCGGTAATCTTCCTGGGCGACCTTCAGGACCTTGACCGGAAAGACCGTATGACCGGCGAGCTGCTTGCGTTCAAGAGACAGCATGCCCCGGAAAAGTACACGACCAAAACCGACTGGAGCGCCGAGCTCTTCATATCGCGCGAAATGATCGAGGATTACCGGGCCGATTTTTCCTGCATCGCGGCCGTGGAACATTCCGAAAAATACGGAAAGCTTCAAAACGAGCTAAGCCTGTACCGCTTCGATTCACTTCTGCACATTGACAAGACCAGGCCCAATATGGGTCGCCGGAAACGTTTTTCGATCAGCGGCAAACAGCAACTGAACCAAACAGACACCCTTCCCGAAGTAAACGGCGACGAGCCAGCTTACCTGATCTATACGTCCGGCACCACGGGGTACCCGAAGGGAGTCGCCGTGTCACACCATTCGCTGGCCAACTTCACGGCAGCAATGACCAGGCTGTTTCAGAATGACTTCACAGCAAAGGACAAGGTCATGCTCATTACGGCGCCCACCTTTGATGTAAGCCTGTTCGAAATATGGACCGGCTTATGCAACGGGGCAAGCCTGATCGCTTATGACGCGCCGGAGATCAGCGCCCGTGAAATTGCTTCCTTTCTTGTCCGCAACCGGATTACCCTGGCCTATATCCATCCGGGATTGTTGGATGAAGTCGCCGGTTTCCTTGGACAATCGAAAGAAAAGCCCCTGCTGAACAAGCTGCTGGTGGGCGTTGAACCGATCCTGCAGGGCAGCCTGAAAAAATATCAGGAAATTCTCCCCGGCATTCGTATTATTAACGGATACGGGCCCACTGAGACAACGGTCTGCGCAACGGCATACCCTTTTGTAAGTTGCGATCAGGAAGACGCGATCACGCCCATTGGACGGCCACTCGATCAAAATACGGTGAGGCTTGCCGACAAATGGGGGAACCCGGTGGCCGTCGGAATTCCCGGCCGCCTGTTTATCAAAGGGGCCGGTGTGGCCCAGGGCTATCCGACAGCTCCCGAGCTGACAGCCAACTCGTTCATCAGCGACAAGGAGGGAAACACATGGTACGATACCGGCGATTATGCCTGCTGGCTTCCTGCCGGGAATCTGAAATTTATGGGGAGAAAAGACAGCCAGGTAAAAGTGAGGGGCTACCGCATTGAACTGGCTGAGATCAGGAACACTCTCCAAAAGATCGCAGGAATCGAAAAGTCAGAGGTGCTCGTGTCGAACAACAGGATTGTTTGCTTCTATGTTTCGGACCATCCTGTCAGGCCGTCGGCGCTGGCCGAAGAACTGGCGCTTCACCTGCCGGCTTATATGGTTCCCGGGCAAATACTGCAGGTGGACCGGATCCCGCTGAACAGGCATGGGAAGACTGATACGGCAAAACTCCTGGATCAGCTCAGTGCTGCGCTCGACAGGAATTCGGAACTGCCGGTTACCAAAACGGAGATGAACTTGCTGTCGCTTTTCAGGGAACTGCTTCAGGTAAACGACATCGGTGTGACCCATAACTTTTTTGAGTCGGGTGGCCATTCGGTTATTGCGATCCGCCTGGTTTCAAAAGCCTACAACCGGTTTAAGTACAACCTTCAGCTGATTGATGTTTTCACCAGCCCCACCGTCAGGCAACTGGCCCAAAAGGCCGACATGCGCGGTAATCCGAAGCTGGAAGAGATCACGGCAGGCGGGAAACAGGATCACTATCCGCTGTCGGATGCCCAAAAGCGGCTCTGGATTATCGATAAGCAGGCGTCGTCGGATTCGGAACGCAGCAGCTACAATATGACAGGCGCTTTCCGGATCGTGGGGTCTATTCGTCTGGACTGGTTTGAAAAGGCAATTAACCAGGTCATTCAAAAATATGAGATTCTCCGGACGCGGTTCATCGAAGTGGAGGGCGAAGCCCGCCAGCAGGTATGCGATCAGTTCCGGCTTTCATTCCATCATTCGGTTATTCAGACGGAAGATAAGGAGCCGGAGGCATTGATCGAACAGGCGATCGACCGCGAGTCAGCGCATGTGTTCGATCTTTCGTCCGGCCAACTGATAAGGTGTTCCCATTTTTGTTTTGTGCATCCCGACGGGAATGAGACGCGTTTGCTGGTCATGGTGATGCACCACATCATCAGTGACGGCTGGTCGATGAATGTTTTTGCCCGGGAAGTGTTTAACAGTTTCAGCCTGATCGCTGAAGGAGGAACGGGAGAGCTTCCGCAGGCCCCCATTCAGTACCGTGATTATACCCTTTGGTATGCCCGGCAGGCAGCGCATCATCCGTTATTTTCGGAGCAGAAAACATATTGGGAGCATGAACTGGCCGGAGGAATCGAGCCGGTGAGGCTTCCCTTTGACCGGGAGCGGCAGCCCGGAAGGTCGATGAGCGGACGGACGCTCCGCTACAGGTTCTCCGCGGAAACCACCCGGCAGCTCACCGAGTTTATCCGCACAGAGCATGACCTGACACGCTTCATGCTGCTCTCCGGCAGTGTAGCCATATTGATGAGCCGGATTTCGTATCAGGAAGATATTTTTATCGGAACACCTGTCGCGGGCAGAATCAGTCCGATGCTGGAAGACCAGATCGGCTTTTATCTGAACAACCTGGTCCTGAAGATGACCGTCGACAACAAGCTGACCGCGGCGGAATTTCTTCACGCCGTCCGGGAAAAAACAGTTCTTGCCTTTCAAAACCAGGAGTATCCTTTTAACAGGGTGCTGGAAGACCTGGCCCGCCAATCCGGGAATGCTTCACTTTTTAACGTGTACGTTGCGCTTCAAAATATTGAGCAGCCTGAATTCAGTCACAACAGCTCAAAGCTGATCGCTGTCAGCTATGAACGAAAAACCAGCCGCTTTGATTTGAATTTCATGTTTGATGATAAGGAGGACCGGCTCACGCTCCAACTGCAGTATAACGATAACTTGTTTCAGAGACAAACGATCGAAAATTATGCCGGATACCTTGAAAACATTTTGCGGTCACTCACGGCGCGGCCCGATGGCAAGCTTGAGGGAATCATGTTGGGAAAGCCGGAAGAAGAGCGGAGGGAAAGCCGGGATGCGCATGCAGACACCTGCCTGATCCACCGGATTTTTGAAAAGACTGTTGACCAATATCCGCGGCATACCGCCCTGGTTCTTGATCCTGTTCAGCTAAGCTATGAACGGCTCGACCGGCAGGCTTCACAGATTTCCAACGGATTGATCGACAAAGGGATTTTGCCCGGCATGGTTGTCGGACTCTGCTACTCCCGCTCCGTTGAAATGGTAGCAGCGATCCTCGGGGTGCTGAAAGCAGGAGCGGCTTATTTACCGATCGATCCTTTCTACCCGCAATCGAGGATTGACTTCATGCTTGAGGATACAAAAGCCGCCGTGGTCATTACTGACCGGAACGACAAGCACTTTGCCTGCGGAAGGCTTTGTGCCTCCGATTTTCTGCCCTACGGGGAAGAGCGGCCAGGGGTGGAATTTGCAGCCGAAAGCCCGGCTTACATTATTTATACTTCGGGTTCGACCGGAAGTCCCAAAGGAGTGGCAATCAGCCACCGGAACCTGTACAGCATTCTGTTTGAAAACGGGATTTACCAGTTCAACAGACACGATACCTGGACGCTTTTCCACAATTACACGTTTGATTTCTCGGTCTGGGAGATCTTTGGGGCCCTTGTTTTCGGCGGCAAACTGGTCATTGTGACTGAAGAAGTTGCCGTCGACACCGACCGTTTCGCCGCCCTGGTTTCCGGGCAGGAGGTCACGGTACTGAACCAGACCCCGGGGGCCTTTTATAATTTCATTGACCGCTCAATTGAACGGCAAACCGCGCTGCCCCATCTTAAAATGGTCATTTTCGGAGGAGACAAACTGATCCCGTCCCGGCTCAGGCAATGGCACCGGCATTACCCCGGCGTCCGCCTCATTAACATGTACGGGATTACGGAAACAACCATCCATGTCACCTGCAAGGAACTTTCGGAGAACGATCTTGACAGCAGCACCAGCAATATCGGACGAGCTGTCAGCTCACTGAAAACAGTGATTCTCGATCAGGCGAACAATCCGGTTCCCGATGGGATCCCCGGGCAACTGGGAGTAATGGGGAAAGGGGTGGCTTCCGGATACCTGAACGATCCTGAGCTGACAGAGCGGAAGTTCGTATGCCTTCCTTTTTCCGAAGGACAACCGGTTTATCTTTCGGGTGATCTGTGCCGCCGCCTTCCCGGAGGCGACCTGGAATATATGGGACGCATCGACAATCAGGTTAAAGTGAGGGGGCACCGGATCGAACTGGGCGAGATTGAATCGGTGCTGCTGAACTATCCGGCAATAGAACAGGCTATCGTCTTAAAACCCGAAGAAGAAGAGCAACTGGTTGCCTTTGTAAAAACCGGGAATCTGCTTCCCCAAAGGCCTGTGGGCGAAGGACAGCGCACCACCCTTCTGCCAAACATGCTCCCGGTTTTTCACAACAACCAGTATGAAACCGATTTCCTTTATACCGAAATTTTCCGTTCAGCGTCCTATGTCCATTGTTCCATCAAGCCCTTCACCGGGGGTGTGGTCATCGATGTGGGGGCCAATATCGGGCTCTACAGCATCTATGCAGCCCTGAATTATCCCGACTCGGCAATTTATGCCTTTGAGCCGGTGGAACCCATATTCCGGATACTGGAACGCAATGCCGCCCTTTACAGCAATATGCATATCAGACCTTTCGGATATGGCTTTTCGGACCGGGAAACAGAAGCTCCTTTCATTTTCTATCCCAATAATTCGGTGTTGTCGGGGAAACATCACGACATTGACGAAGACAAACAAATTGTGAAGGTCTATCTGCGAAATACCTACCGTGGCGAAGAAGCCGGAACCGATGAGGAGATCGGCCATCTGGTGGATGAACGGATGCAGGCCCTGGAGTGCACGTGCAAACTCCGCCGGTTGTCTGACTTCTTCACCGAACAGGGGATCACATCCGTTAACCTGCTCAAGGTCGATGTTGAAAAGAGCGAACTGGAAGTACTCATGGGGATCGACGCCCGCCATTGGAGGATGATCGACCAGGTGATCCTGGAAGTGCACGACCGCGGAGATATCCTCGGTCGCCTGGAGAACCTGCTCCGCGGGAAGGGCTTTGAAGTGTATACCGAAGAAGAGGAAAGGCTTGCCGCATCGGGGCTTTACAATGTCTTTGCCTGCAAACCCGGGCTGGACGGCCCGCCATACAGGAAATTCACAGGGAAGCTGCTTAGCCCAGAAGAGCGGAAGGCTGACATCCTGAGACACTGTAGCCGTCACCTCCCGGCTTATATGGTTCCCGGGCATTTGCAGGCGATCACCGAAATGCCGCTGACTTCGAACGGGAAAACCGACCGGAAAAAACTGCTTGCCCTCTATCGGAAGGGCCAGGACAGGACCATCGAAGCTCCGGCAAACGAAGTCGAAGAAAAGCTCCTGACGCTGTGGAAGGAAGTACTGAAAAAAGATGAAATCAGCGTCACTGACGATTTCTTTGAAACCGGGGGGCACAGCCTGAATGCGACGCAATTAACAGGAAAAATGACCGGCACATTCAGGCAGAATATCTCCATTTCCGATATTTTCAGCCATACCACGATCAGACAGCAGGCGGATTTGCTGGCAACAAAGGGAAAATGCCGGGAGACAGAGAAAATCGAACCGGCTCCGGAAAGTGATTTTTATCCGGTCTCTCCCCAGCAGAAGCAGCTTATCGTGTCGGCCGGTCTGGAAAGCCGGCTTGCAAAAACTGCCTACAACATTACCGGCATGCTGCAGATCAGGGGCAAAATAAACATCGGGGCAGTGAGGAGGAGTTTCAGTGAAATTATCCGCAGGCATGAGATCCTGCGCACCGTTTTTCGGGTCAACGGCGCCCGCTATGTTCAGAAGGTCTGCCGGGAAATACCGGAGGTCGTCTTTGTCGGCCATGTTCCCGATCCGCTGAGTGATACCTGCGTCCGGGAACAATATCAAAAGGCTGCAGCCTGGGTATTTGACCTCTCGTCCGGCCCGTTGATCCGGGTGGAACTGCTGGTGAAACCCGATGAAACGGAAACGCTCTTCGTATTGAACATGCATCACATCGTCTGCGACGGGGTTTCGATGATCAACATCAATCGTGAATTCCGCAGTTTTTATGAAGCTTATGCGCTGCAAAGGGACCCGCAGCAGGTATCATTGCCCATCCAGTACAAGGATTATTCGGTTTGGTACAGCCAGTTGCTGGACGATCCGGAAAAAACCGCGCTCCATGAGCGACACTGGAGGGAGAGGCTGATTGAAGCGGCGCCGAAGACCGGAATTCCCGGAAGCCTGAGCGATGACCTGAAATTTGAAGGAAGTCTGTACAGGTATCGTCTTGATGCAGAACTGACGAACGGACTGAAACAAAACTGCCGGCAGGAAATCACGCTTTACAGTCAATTGCTCGTTGCCGTTCAGCTTCTTATCAGCCGCTACACGCTCGAAGAAACCGTTACCGTGGGTGTGCCGGTTGCAGGGCGTTTACTTCCTGAGCTTGAAGACCAGATCGGTTTCTATGTGAATACGCTCCCCTTCAGGGTGAATATCAAGCCTGATGAAAAAACCGGCGAATTTATCAGCAGGGCGGCCGCCCTGTTAATCCGCGATTTTGAACACCAGTTGCTTCCCCTCGACCGGATTGTTGAATTATTCGGCCGGAAAAGCGAGGGCTACGGGAACAATCTTTTCGATACACTGGTCATTCTTCAGAATGCCGGTGAACAGGCCTTCCCGCTGGATGGCCTGGATGTCGTGCCGGTAGAGCTTTCATCGGAAAGGAGCATTTTCGATCTTTCCTTTATTTTCCGGGAAAGAGACGACCACATCGAGTTAAAACTCCAATATAACAAAAACAAATACAGTGTGGAAGATCTGGATATTCTGACGGGATACCTGATCTCCATCCTCAGGGCCTTTATAAACGAGCCATCATCAACGATCGAAAATATAGAGTTATAAACCATGTTTGAAAAAATATTGAATTCTCCAAAAGATGCCGCCCGGGACACATCCGTTTGGCTGCGTTCGGTGGTAGGAGCGGACAACGAAGATTCCGTGTACCTGCTTCTGCCACAAACGGATGAAGCTGTTTGCCGGATGGCGGAGCTGATTACAGGTAAAAAAGCGGTGCAGGCATCTGAACCGGGAGAGGGAGGCCGGCAAAGGCGCATCGGGATTGCCTCCGCCGGGATCCTGTCAAGGCCGGAGGCGCTTCCTGAGGATCCGGAAACAGCCGGACTTATTTTTGTGAACAGCGGTTTGTTCAGCAATGCATCCCTGCAAAGGCTGTTTGATAAATATCCCGCGCTGAGAACGGTCAGCCTGATCCATGCAGCCATTCCCGCCTCGGAGGCATTTGCAGTCACAATTGCAGAAAAGAAGGAAAGCGGCCTGGCCACCCGCACTCTCATCAATCCTGCCTGCTGCCGTATTTTAAACCGGAATGGCGTACCGGTCCCAATCAATATCCCCGGCCATGTCTTCCTTCAGTCCGGTGGAAAGCTCACCGACACGGGCATCATCGGCCGGGTCAATCCCGACAGGAATGCTGTCGTCGTAAAATACCAGGATTCCCTGCCGGTTTCAGGAGGCGCCCTGGTTTTTAAGAATGATCTTGAGCAGTTCCTCCTCCGCAGTGAAGACGTGAAGGACGCCTGTGTCCTGATCAGGCCTGATTCGTCAGGCACACCTTCTTTCTTCATTTATATCAGCTGGATAAAGGATCATCACACCGGGGCCCTGCAGGCAAAAATGAAGGATTCCTTTCCCGAAGGCCTTGCGGCCCGTTGGGAATGGATCAGTCTGAACAACCTTCCCCTGTCGGGTGAAGGCAGTATCGGGTTCAATGTGCTCGAACAATACAAAACACCCGATGCGGCCCTGCTGGCCTCAGTTATCACGGAGGTTGGCCGCGCATCGGGAGGAAAGGCCGATATGGTTCTGACAGAGGCTCCTTTCAGACGGGAATGGTACCAAACGTCGGGCTTTCTGGGTCCGGCCGGCCCGGCCCGGCCGGAAAGGAAAGGCTCCGGCTTACCGGAGGCGCTGAGCGAAGGTCCCGAACTGACATTCGGAAAAGATGAACCGTTATGGCTTGGCGACCTTCTCCGGAGGGCCGCACGGATGTATCCCGGCCACGGGATCCGGTACATCGAAGGCGACACCACGGAAACCGGGGAAACCTATGCCGAACTCCTCGTCCGCGCTGAAGAAATCGCCGGCGCCCTGCTAACAAGGGGATTACGCCAAAATAGCTATGTCATCGGCCAGCTTCAGTCGCTGAAAGATACCGTTACCCTCTTCTGGGCCTGTCAGATAGCAGGTTTGGTGGCCGTGCCGCTTGCTTATCCCAAGGACTTTTCAGAAGAAAATGAACAGATCAGGAAGCTGAAAAATGTCGTCCGGATCCTGGGAGAACCCGTGATCGTGCATGACGAAGCCTTTGCCGCCGCTTTGCCGGGTCCGGCTCTCTCCGGAGCGGTGTTCTCCGCGCTCTGCTACACAGAACTGAAAACCGGCGGGCACGTTCC
>JBFXKJ010000003.1:0-55931 GCA_050173895.1 Mangrovibacterium sp.
GTTAACCATGCTAATGGCCTCTTTGTTTGTTTCTCGATGACAACATGAAAATACCAATTTTATACCTGATATACAAATATTTAACCTCTATTTTTACTCCTTTTTTAATGTGTTAAAGTAGAACTAACATCATTTGAATTAACAAACGGCTTAACCGGCTATCTTTTTTACCTGATCTCCCGATTGAAAAAACCTACAAACCCAAACGCTTTGGAACAACGAATCAATAGGGAATTACTGATTTCGGTCATCAATAGTCTGGAAGGATTGGTTACTAATCAGTTTACCTCGATTGTCAAAGAAATGAATTTCGATTTATTTTGGCGTTTCCCAGCTGTGCTGTATGGCTTGAGCGAAGCATTTAATCTGAATATCTATCCGGAGAAAATTAAACGCATGATCAAACAGTGGTTGCCCTATTTTGAGGCTTACATTCCGTCCATGCACATCAACCGCCTTTATCTGGCAACGGTACTCTGTCAGGTCAATGCAATTTTGCCAAATAAGCGGTTGGAAAAGCAAATACAAATTCTCCTGTTCGCCACCGATTTTGAAACAGTAAAAACAGAGTTTAATCCAAATGTTCAGAACATTCGTTATGGTTGGCCCGGTGTTGTCTGGTTACTGAAAAAAGCATCGTTGATCATACCGGAAACTTATCCGAACTATGAGAAAATTGAATCAACCCGGACGGAGATCATCGCAAAATACAAATGTAATTGGGGATAATATTACGACAAATGGTCTTCTTGAAAATGGAAAACAGTTTGGTTTAAGTGAAGGACTTGCGGGACCGGGATTGATGGAATTATTGTATCCCGAAGTTTTTGCATAATGCCCATTATTAAAAAATTGATTGTATATGATCCGGTTTTCAACCCGTCCACCTTCAGTTTCAGTAGTCATGCCGGTCTATAACGGGGGACAATATTTGGCTGAAGCAATGAACAGCATTTTGGGACAGAGTTTTAGGGATTTTGAGTTTATCATTATCGATGACGGTTCGACAGACTCTTCTGTTGAAATAATTCGGTCATTCAAGGACAAAAAGATTGTTTTTCATCAAAACCAAAGTAACATTGGTAATTATGCAAGCAGGAATATCGGGATAAGGATAGCACGTGGCCGATATATTTGCGTGATGGATGCTGATGACATCTCCTTCCCGCATCGTTTGGAAAAGCAATTTGCTTATATGGAGGCACACTCCGATGTCGGAATTTGCGGTAGTTTTATTCAATTACTACCAAGTAGAATAACTCCGACCTTTATTACAGATGACGAATTACTGAAAGTAGCATTTCTTTGTAATAACCATTGTTCTCATCCAAGTTTGATTATGCGCAAAAGCTACCTGGACAAGTTTGAACTGATGTATAATGAAGCTTATTATTATGCAGCAGACTTTGATATCTGTGCCAGTGGATTTCAACATTTTAAAGTACATAATCTCTCCGCTATCCTATTACAGTACCGCCGGCATAAGGGGCAGATCTCAACAGCAAAATTCGCCGAACAACAAAAATTTGCAGATCAAATCCGGATAAAACAATTAACTGAAAACCTGGGATTCGGTATCACAGAGATTCCTGTTAGCCTACATTTACAACTCATGAGAAGAGAACCAATTGATCCAATAAAGCAAATTGCTGTGCATCGTTGGATAAATGCCATTTGTGACAAAAACAGACTTTGCCATTACTATGAAGAGAACAGATTAAATCAGTTTCTTTATCGCCTAATGCATTATTGCACAATATCAAATGAGAAATCATGAAAATAGCTTTTACCATAAACTCCTACAAAACAGCTTCGGAACTTTGGGCCTGGAGATAAATCGAATGTCTAAACGGTTTAATTGTTTATACCGGCTCATAGACTATTTAAGCAATTAATATTGATGGCCTCCCCTTTCCAATATCAGAGACAGAAACATTTCAGACATTTTTGTGTTTTTTTATTTAACAGGAATTTGTAATTTTGCGCCAACCTCTTTGAAAAGAAAGGATAAGAAATGGAAAGAGCACAGGTTCAGGAGATGTTGGAAACCAACGGACATATTCTGGAGGAAGTTGACCCGAAACTTAAGCTGACCGAAGAAATAAAAAGGCTCAAGAAAGAAAAGAACGCCGTCATTTTGAGCCACTATTATGTAGACGGGGAACTGCAGGACATTGCCGATTTCGTGGGCGACAGTCTTCAGCTTGCCCAGGCCGCGGCGCGTACTGATGCCGACGTGATCGTGTTTGTGGGTGTTCATTTTATGGCCGAAACAGCAAAGATCATCAACCCCGGCAAAAAAGTCATTCTTCCCGATCTGAAAGCTGGTTGTTCCTTGGCCGATTCGGCGCCAACTGAAAAGTTCAGGGAGTTCAAGTCACGCTATCCCGGTTATAAAGTCATCTCATACATCAACTGCACGGCCGAACTGAAAACCATGACTGACGTGGTTTGTACTTCTTCGAACGCGGAGAAGATCGTCAACAGCTTTCCGGAAGATGAAAAGCTGATTTTTGCACCGGACCGCAACCTGGGTAATTATTTAAACAGCATCACCGGCCGGAACATGGTCCTCTGGGACGGAGCCTGCATGGTTCACGAAAAGTATTCGGTCGAAAAGGTCATTGAGTTGATGGATGCGAATCCGGATGCCGAGTTTATTGCCCATCCCGAATGTGAGAAACCGGTCCTGCTGCTGGCAAGCCACATTGGCTCGACCTCTTCGCTGTTGAATTACGTACAGAAAAGTGCCTCTGAAAAGTTCATTGTGGCCACCGAAAGCGGGATCTTTCACCAGATGAAAAAGGCCTGCCCGGACAAAACCTTTATCCCGGCGCCTTCGAACGATTCCACTTGTGCCTGCAGTGACTGCTCTTATATGAAACTGAACAGTTTACAAAAACTCTATATCTGCCTGAAGCACGAACAGCCGGAAGTCAGCCTGCCCGGCGAGCTGATCGAACAGGCCAGGCTGCCGATACTCCGGATGATGGAGCTTTCTAAATAGAAAGCCCGGAACTGATTTTGCAATGCACTGTCCTGATCCGTTCGGGACTGTTTTAAAGCCTTTAACCGGCGGGCTTTTCAACACCAATATGTTGATTAATTTTCGTGCGAAGACGCCGAAACGCCTTTGTGAATTCGTATCTTCGTAGTAATTGATAAAACTGATGCCAATGCCCTACAGAAGGTTACCAAACACAGATCAGGCCAGGCTGAGAGCAATTGAAGCTGCCCTTGAGAAAGGGAAAATAACCCCTCAAAAAGAATTGGCATTCAGTCAGGAAACGCTTGAAAAACTTCAAACGCTTTATCCCCGCCTGCTTGGCGCTGTCCGGCAGCTCGAAACGGCCAAACAAAATCAGTTTAATAAATCGAAAGAATACGGCGAAATTGTACGCAAAACACGTTTATACATCTGCCATTTCGCGCAGGTCTTGACCTTTGCCATTCAGCGTGAAGAATTGAAACCGGAAGTCCGATCGTTCTACGGACTGGATCCCCGGACACAAAAAATACCGGTCCTTAACCTGGAAACAGATATCCTCGAATGGGGAGAACGGATCATAAACGGTGAACAGACCCGGGTTAAGCAGGGAGGGAATCCCATTTACAGTCCTTCGATCGCCCTGGTAAAAGTCCATTATGAATCGTTCGTCGAAGCCTACCGGTACCAGATGATCCTTCAGAATATCACCAATAAGGCGGCCGAGGTCATGAACCGGCTCAGGACGGAATCGGACGAGCTGATCCAGCAAATGTGGAATGAAGTTGAAGCGCGGTTCCGCTTTTTGTCGGATGAGCAACGCCGGGATTTGGCTGCCGATTACGGCATCATCTACGTGCTCAGACCTTACGAACAAAAGCGTATGGAGGCCGCCCGTTTACAGATCAATCTCGCCTTTTAACCGTCCCGACCGCTTTCGAAGCGCCAGGATCAGCCAGATGGTAAGGATCAGGCTGGCAGCTGCGAGGGGCACCATATAGATGGTTTTTTCACCGATTTCCGATAACCTGCCGACCTCTTCCACCCCTTGTTTTTCAAAATAAAGGTACAGCACCCCCAGTGCGTTATTCACAAAATGGCACGCAATGGGGAGCCACAGCGAGCCACTGTAAACCAGCATGTAACCGAAGAGCGCGCCCAGAAGCATGCGGGGAACAAAGCCATAGAACTGCATGTGCAGGGCACTGAAGAGAAAGGCCGAGATCCAGATACCCCAATGGTAATTCCGTGTCATTTGGGTGAAAATCTTTTGAAACACACCACGGAAGAGAAACTCCTCACCTACAGCCGGGATCACGGCGATCATAAAAAGATTGAAGAGAAGTCCGCCCAGGGTTTTTACCTCCATAAACCGGTCGATCAACCCGGCAGCCTGATCTTCCATTTTCCGCATCCATTCTTCCAGGCCGGAAAGGAATCCCGGCAGGCTCATTTTGCTGTTCAGTTCGCCGACATACGAAATAAAGGGATTGATGATCAAAACGGCCCCGATCGCCAGCAGGAGCGCCATCACTTCCACTTTTCGGTCAAGCTGAAGGTACCGCGCGATGTTCCCGCTAAACAGCCAACCGATAAGAACAGGCGGTATCACAAACAAACCGATCGACTGAACCACCTGGAAATACTTCAGGACGGCAATTGTCAGCGGATTGTCCGGGTCACCGGAAGTCAGCGCATCCATCAGTTCGGAAAAGCCGATAAAAGGCAAGGCAGCCGGTATGGAAAGAATAAACAACAGTAAAAAGCAGACCAGCACGATGAAGGCAGCCATGATCAGTTGCGCCCAGGCACCCATTCCCCGAAAAGCAGTAAAAGCCATGCGTATTTAGATTTGAAAAACCAAAGATAATAACATCCGGATACAAGTGGCGCCATTTACGGCATAAGATTTTGCCGGTACAGGAAGCTTTTGCGCTTAAAATGTCCTTAATGAAATCAGACAAGTCTGCTGTTTATCTTTTCGATCTCCTCCTCATCGATTTGCCTGAACCAGGTCATGAGCTTTTCCTTTGCCTTTTGCATGGTTTCTTCGGTAAGATGGCTCCGGATCTGTGACAAGGCAAAGATCAGCACGCCCAGATCGTCGGTGAAGCCCAGGGCAGGCAACACGTCGGGTATCGCATCGGCAGGAAGGATGAAATAGCCCAGCGCTGCCATGATGGTTACCTTTGCCTTTACCGACACCAAAGGATCTTTCATCATATAAAACAGCAAAAGTGCTGCATAAACCACTTTCGCACCGGCCAGACTGGCCACCCGCTGCAGTTTTCCCCGAAAAGATTCGTCTGAATAGTACCGGGTATAATCGTTATCGCTCATGTTTAAACGGCATTTGTATAATCAACCCGCAAGTCGCCGTAGTGTTCAACGATCTCATCCAGAATTTGCTGAAGTTGTTCCAATTCATCCGCCTGCAGAAGCCTGATCCGGTAGTTTCTGAAGTTCGGCAGTCCCGGAAAATATTTGGCAAAATGCCGTCGCATCAATAAAATGCCGGTTCTGACGCTGTCTTTCCATCCGATCGAAAGCTCCAGTTGTTCCCGGACATTTTGAACGATCTCCGCCACAGTCGGTGCAGGGAGGCATTCGCCCGTTGTCAGGCAGTGTTTTATTTCCCTGAAGATCCAGGGACGGCCAATCGATGCGCGTCCGATCATGAGCCCATCGACGCCGCTTTCGCGAAGCAGGCGCACCGCCTTTTCCGGGCCGGTGATATCGCCGTTCCCGATAATGGGGATCGTAATGGCCGGGTCGTTCTTCACTTCTGCGATCAGCGACCAGTCGGCTTCACCGGTATAGAGCTGTTGACGGGTACGCCCGTGAATTGCCAGCGCCGCCACACCTGCATCCTGCAGGCGGAGGGCAACCTCCCGGATCACCTTTGAATTTTCGTCCCATCCCAGGCGTGTCTTTGCCGTAACCGGCAGCTTTACCGCCCGGACGATTTCCGCTGTCATTTGCTGCATCTTTTCGGGATCTTTGAGCAGCCCGGCGCCCGCCCCTCTTCCGGCGATCTTCTTCATCGGGCAACCAAAATTGATGTCGATGAAGTCCGGACCGGCTTCCTCTGCAACCTTCGCCGCACCGACCATCGAGCGGATATCGTGTCCGTAGATCTGGATCGCCACCGGCCGGTCAAATTCAAATAAATCCATTTTCATCCGGGTCTTCTTCACATCCCGGATCAAAGCCTCCGACGAGATAAATTCCGTGTACATCACATCCGCACCGAATTTTTTGCACATATAGCGGAATGATTTATAGGTCACATCCTCCATCGGCGCCAGAAACAGCGGCGCGGGTCCCAGCTCTGTCGTTCCAATCTTCACTTTCTGTTGTTTTTGCGCGGCAAAGGTACAAAATATCTTCCATCCGAATGGCCGTGAAGCGGCTTCTCCCCCGGACCAATATCCTGTGCTGACACTCCGGCAGTAGTCAAAACTCATGTTTATTTTCTGTATTTTTGCAGGGGTGCACGTTTCCGACCGGAACGGACCTGCCACTAAAAAATGATAGACCAGACAACGATAGACAGGATCATGGATGCAGCGGAGATCACCGAGGTGGTTTCCGAATTTGTCACACTGAAAAGAAGAGGGGTGAATTTGCTGGGAAATTGTCCGTTTCACAACGAAAAGACACCTTCATTCACCGTCTCCCCGGCTAAGGGTATCTTTAAATGCTTTGGCTGCGGTAAAGGAGGAAATGCGGTAAACTTCATTATGGAACACGAGTCGCTCAGCTACCCCGAAGCACTGAGATGGCTGGCGGCCAAATACCATATTGAGATCAGCGAGGAAGAGGAAACCGACGAGCAGAAGCAGCAAAAGGATGAGCGGGAAAGCATGATGATCGTCTCGGCCTGGGCCGGAAAGTACTTCAGCAATTTCCTGTGGAATGAGGAGGAAGGGCGCTCAGTGGGACTGAGTTATTTCAGGGAAAGGGGGATCCGTGATGAGATTATCCGGAAATTTGAGCTGGGATACTGCCCTGACGGGAAAGACACCTTTACGCGGCAGGCGCAGAAGCAGGGTTACCGGATGGAATTCCTGGAAAAGACGGGCCTTTCGATCAAACGCGACGACTGGGTGCGCGACCGCTTTGCCGGAAGGGTGATGTTCCCGATCCACAGTATCTCCGGGCGTGTGATCGCTTTCGGGGGAAGGATCCTGAAAGCCGATAAGAATACGGCCAAATACCTGAACTCGCCGGAGTCGGAGATCTACCACAAGAGCCGCGTGCTGTACGGGATTTATCAGGCCAAAAGGGAGATCACCCAGCGCGATAAATGTTATCTTGTGGAAGGCTATACCGATGTGCTTTCCATGCACCAGTCGGGCATTGAAAACGTGGTCGCCTCGTCGGGCACCTCGCTCACGCCCGATCAGATCAGGCTGATCAAGCGGTTTACGCCCAACGTCACCATCCTGTACGATGGCGACGCGGCAGGGATCAAAGCATCGCTGCGGGGCATCGACCTGGTGTTGGAAGAAGGGCTGAATGTAAAGGTTCTCCTGCTTCCCGAAGGAGAAGATCCCGATTCGTTTGCCCGGTCGATGAGTTCGACTCAGCTTCATCAGTATATCCAGGAGCATGAAACCGACTTTATCCGTTTCAAAACCAGCCTGCTGATGAAGGAAACGGAAAATGATCCCGTTGAAAGGGCCCGGCTCATCAATGACATCGTACGCTCCATATCGGTAGTCCCCGATTCGGTCACCCGCACGGTGTATATTCAGGAATGCGCCCGCCTGATGAATATGCAGGAAGATATCCTGTACACGGAAGTCCGCAAGCTCCATTTCCGTCATACCGGCGACGGCCGGCAACCGGTTTATCCGGAAAAACCAAGGCCGGTAAGTCAGCCTCCCCGGCAAGCTGTCGCCGCAGTTAATAAGTGTGAGATCGAGGAAAGAGAGATCATTCGCATTTTGCTGAAATATTTCAATCATGAAATTTTTGAGGTCGAGGGAGAAGAGGAGGGTGAGACTGAAAGCGTTTCGGTGGGTGAATTTGTTCTGCAGGAGATTGAGAATGACGGACTGCAGTCGGAAAATGAACCGATCCGCAAAATGCTCGGTCTTTTTACCGAAAACATTGGCAACAAAACTTTCCGCCCGATCCAGTTTTTTATCAACCACAGCGATCCTCAGATAAGCAGGCTGGCTGTCGATCTGCTGGCGGAAAAATATATTGAAAGCAAGCGCTGGAAAAAAGGCGGCGCCTTTGTCGAGTCGGAAGAAGATATTCTCGACCTGCTGGTCCCCAAAATTGTTCAGGAATATAAAATGAGAAAGGTAAAAAGCATGCTTCATGAACTCGAGCAGCAGATTAAGCACGCTTCGACGGGGAATGATCTTGAGAAGGTAATGGAATTTCAAAACCAGTATATTAATTTAAAGAAGGTGGAGAAACACCTTTCGGAACAACTGGGCAACCGGACAATTACTTAAAGGAATTATTTATGAGGACCTTACCCATAGAAGACCGCGGCCAGATCGAACAGATCATACGCTCCTGCAAAACATGTTATGTGGCCCTGACCGACCGGGGAAAACCCTATGTGCTGCCCATGAACTTCGCGCTCGACGGCGATGGGGTGATCCTGCATTCAGCGCAGTCGGGCCGGTTTTGGGATGCGCTCAAAGAAAATCCGGCTGTCTGCATCAACTGGACGCTCGGGGAAGAGCTGGCCTGGCAGGATATCCGCGTAGGGTGCAGCTACCGGGTGATCTCAAAGTCGGTTATTGTCGAGGGATTGGCCGAAATTGTCGACGATTACGACGAAAAACACAGGCTGCTGAAGGCGCTGATGGCACAGTACAGCGAACTTGAATTTAAATTTAATCCTCCCGCGGTCCGGAATGTAGGCATCGTCCGGATCCCCGTCAGCAGCATGACTGCCCGGGAATTCGGCGTCAGGCCGGTGGTCCCCGGCCAAAAGCAATCCACCAAGGGAGAAGGAGGTGTGAAATGATCTTTGTAACCGGAGGCACAGGCCTTGTCGGCTCCCATGTGCTGCTAACCCTTTTGCAGGCAGGCCACCAGGTCTATGCATTGAAACGCCCGACCAGCAATTTGAAAACGGTCGTTAAAACCTTTTCCTATTATTGCGACACGCCCCAGGCCTTACTCGATCAAATTGTGTGGCTCGAAGGAGACATTCTCGATTATCCCAGCCTGGAGGAATTGATCACGGGCGTCACCGAAATCTATCACTGCGCGGCAATGGTGTCTTTTCACGCCAACGACCGCGACAGCATGCTGAACAACAATGTGAAAGGAACGGCCAACCTGATCAATGCCGCCCTGCATAACAAGGTGAAGAAATTCTGCCACATCAGTTCGATTGCGGCCCTGGGAAAAACACAGGACGGTACCGAAATCAATGAGGATACCTACTGGACTCCCTCCCGGCAGAAATCGGGATACAGCATCAGCAAGTTCTTTTCCGAAATGGAAGTCTGGCGGGGCATTGAAGAAGGACTTGAGGCCGTGATCGTCAACCCCTCGATCATTCTGGGCCCCGGAAACTGGGATATCGGCAGCCCCAAGCTTTTTCAGGCGATCTGGAAAGGGCTGAAGTATTACACCAAAGGAGAGACCGGCTTCGTCGATGTGAGGGATGTGGCCACAGCCATGACCCTGCTGATGGACGACCGCAATTTTGAACGATTACGAAATCAGCGTTTCATCCTCAATGCCGGCAATATGAGCTACCAGACTTTTTTCAATCAAATTGCCGACGCGCTGCAAAAACCAAGGCCGAAAACATTTGCCTCTGATATGATCCTGCAAATGGCCTGGCGCGCGGCCAGGCTGGCCAGCTTTTTTTCAGGGAAAAGGCCTGCGATCACCAGGGAAGCGGTGTCGGGCAGCAACCGGATCAATCACTATAACGGGAACAAGATCTGCCAGGCTACGGGATTCAGCTACCGAAGCCTCGATGTCACCATTCGCGATATCGCAAAGATGTTTCTGAAAGATATTAGCTAAACCCCAAAAAAGAGGCCGGTTACCCGGCCTTTTTTATTTTTATTCTTTATCGATCTCTTTCCACACAAGGGCGCTGGCGCCAACAATGGCTGCGTCGCCCGGTTTAAGCTGAGAAGGAAGGATCTTGATCTTATTCTGGAAGATCGGCAACAAATGCGACTCCATGCTGGCAGCCGTCGGCTTGAAAATATAGTCGCCCGCTGCGGTAGGCCCGCCAAACAGGAAAATTGCTTCAGGACTCAGGTGATGAACGGTATCGGCCAATCCCTGTCCCAGCCATTTGCCGGTGAGTTCGAACACTTCCAGCGCTACTTTATCGCCTTTTTCTGCTGCTTCAAAGATCATCTTCGAATCAAGTTCCTTAAACGACTTGTTTGCCAGCAAACTGTCGCTTGCATTATCGCGCACCATGATCTCAAAGGCGGTGCGTTTCATTCCGGGAGCAGAACAGTAAGCTTCCAGATGGCCTTTGGCACCACAGCCGCAAAGGCGGCCACCGGGGATCAGCGTGGTGTGCCCGCATTCTCCGGCAAATCCGTCGTTACCGTATACCAGGTCACCATTCACCACGATACCGCTTCCCACTCCTGTACCAAGGGTAAACATGACAAAATTCTTCATGCCTTTGGCACCACCGTAGATCATTTCACCGATCGCCGCGGCATTGGCATCGTTCGTCAACGCCAGCGCACGCATTTCAGGAAAATTTGCCCGGAGCAACTTAACAAGAGGCACAACCCCCCTGAAAGAAAGATTTGGCGCATATTCGATCGTCCCGCTGTAATAATTCCCGTTGGGAGCACCGATCCCGATCCCCAGGATCTCCATATCCTGGTTCATCAACTTGACCGAACCGATCAGTTCATTAATGGCAACGGTGAGTTCATCGATAAATTTATTGATATCGCCGTGAGATGGCGTATCAATCGAGGTCTTCATCATCACGTGACCTTCCTGATCAACGATGCCGATTGCCGAATTCGTGCCGCCGATATCAATCCCGATAGCTACTTTCTTCATAAATATTACTGTTTTTCTGGTTTAAATTTGTTTATCTGTTGCCATTATCCTGATCCTGCGATCCAAACAGCCTGTCCCTTTTCCTTGTAAATCTTTTTAGGACCAACAAATTTAAAAAATTATCCTTGCAAAACGACAGCCTGCCTTACAAACATGATGATAAACCTATCCGATCTGTTTCAAAACTATTCCTCCTCATGATCAGTGCTTTCCGGCGGATAAGGATCATATGATCCGCTGTCCGTATCCACAAAGGGAAATTGGAAACGACGGCCGCCGTAATTGAAGTGCGAGGTCATATGACTGATAATTTCATTGGCAGACGACTCAACTGGTTTATGATCAACATTGATGACAGTAAACCTTCCTTTTGAAAAGACCATATGTGCATGCCTGATGTCGTCACGGACCATTTTCTCATCCACATAAGAGCGGTTGTCCATATTTTTGGTGCTGCGCAGGCGTTTCATCCGGTGGATGATCAACTGGTTCAAACTGATCTGCAGGCCAAAAACCCGGAGAGGATCAATGCGGAACAGTTCTTCCGGAGGGTCTACCCCGGCAACCAGCGGCACGTTGGCCACTTTCCAGCCGTATAAGGCGAGGTACACGCTCAGCGGTGTTTTCCCGGCCCGTGACACCCCGCACAAAACAATCTCGGCGTCCTGCAGCCGGTGCGGGTTCAGTCCGTCGTCATGACGGAGCGTAAACTCGATCGCCTCGATCCGGTCAAAGTACTGCTGGTTAATTTCGCGAAAAAGCCCCGGCGATTGCAGCGAAGGGATCCCCAGTGTCTGGTCGAGATAATCGGCCAGTTCGCCCATAAAGTCGATCTGCTTCACGCCGTACTCCTGTGCCAAAGCGATCAAACGACCTCTCAGCAACGGGTTGACCATCGTGTGGGTGATCAGGCCCCCGTCATTTCGTGCCTGCACAATCACAGACCGGAGTTTTTCCTCGTCCTGTACATCGGGAACGATGATCACGGGCACCCGGTTATCGGGATACTGGATCAGCAGCGATTGCACCATGTTGTTCCCTGCGAGGCCTTTCCCCCCGGAAACCACATAAATCGGAGCGGGTAGATGATTTTTTTGCATAGCCGGCGAAAAAGATGTTTATTGATTCAGTTGAAAAAGTAAACGTTTGAAACCGTATATTTGTTAATCTGCGAGTCACAATAACCTAAAAAATAAGATATGAACTACTTAGCAAACCCGCAACGTTATGACTCCATGCCGTACAACAGGTGCGGACGCTCAGGCGTCAGGCTGCCGGTACTGTCGCTGGGCCTCTGGCACAATTTCGGAGGGGTGGACGTTTTTGAGAACGGAAGGGCCATTGTACGCCGCGCTTTCGACCTGGGAATTACCCATTTCGACCTGGCCAATAATTACGGTCCCCCGCCAGGGTCGGCAGAAGAAAGCTTCGGGAAAATACTGAAGAAGGATCTGGCTTCTCATCGCGATGAACTGATCATTTCCACGAAAGCCGGATACCTGATGTGGCCCGGTCCATACGGAGACATGGGAAGCAGGAAGTACCTGCTGGCCAGCCTCGACCAAAGCCTCAGGCGGATGGGCCTGGAATACGTCGATATCTTCTATTCTCACAGGCCCGACCCGGAAACACCGCTCGAAGAAACGATGATGGCGCTGGCCCAGGCAGTACACCAGGGGAAAGCCCTTTATGCGGGGATTTCGAATTATCCGCCCGAAAAGACAAAGGAAGCTTCAAGGATCCTGCGCGAACTGCATACGCCCTGCCTGATCCACCAACCCCGCTATTCCATGTTCGAACGAAGCGTGGAGAATGGCCTGCTCGACGCACTCGAAGAAGAAGGCATCGGATGCATTCCTTTTTCACCGCTCGCACAAGGCCTGCTTACAGACAAATATCTCAAAGGCATCCCCGAAGGTTCAAGAGCCTCGAAAAGCTGGGGATTTTTAAGACCGCACCAGGTGGAGCCCGCCATCGCGAAAGTGGTCAGGCTGAATGAGATTGCCCTGGAACGCGGCCAGACACTGGCTCAGATGGCTCTGGCCTGGATCCTGAAAGATAAACGGATCACTTCTGTTCTGATTGGCGCCAGCTCGGTGAAACAGCTCGAAGACTGCGCCGGGCTCACCGTTCGGGCAGACTTTGCCGCCGAGGAGCTTGAAAAAATCGAGTTGATCCTCAAAGAATAAAGAGGAGGCTTTCCAAAAACGAATCTATCTTCAGGAAATAAAAGAAGGGGTTCAGGGTTGAACCCCTTCTTTTATTTCCTGCTATTTTGTTTTACTGCCCTGCTTCTTTTTGTGCATCCGAGATCATCTTCTCATTGGCAGTGATGACAAACTCGACACGCCGGTTTTGTGCCCGGCCGACCTCGGTTGAATTGTCATATTTAGGACTCAATTCGCCGTACCCTTTTGTGGTGATCCTGCCGCCGTTGATATTTTTCTGGAGCAGGTAGGTCGATACAGCGCCTGCCCTTTTTTCAGACAGGCTTTGATTATACTGCTCGGAACCCGAGCTGTCGGTGTGACCCTGAATTTCGATATTCGTATCCGGATATTCGTTCAGGATCGTCACCAGCTTATTCAGATTGGTCGTCGCATCGGGCGTAAGGCTAAAACTGTTCAGTGCAAAGAGAACACTGCTGTCGAATTCGACGCTGATCCCTTCACCGACCCGCTCAACCTTGGCGTCCGGCACTTTGTTCTCAATCTCCTGGGCCTGTTTGTCCATTTTACGTCCAATGATAGTCCCGGCGGTTCCGCCCACTGCAGCACCCAGAACAGCTCCCAAAGCCGTGTTCCCGGACGCTTTTCCTATCACTGCGCCAACAGCGCCCCCACCGGCTGCACCAATGACAGCCCCTTTCTGTGTTTTGTTCATCGAAGCACAACTGCTTAACAGCAATGCGGCCGAGATGATTCCAATAACGAACGATTTTTTTGTTTTCATAGTTTACATTTTCAATTTTACCAACTGCACCCTGCGTATGATTGTCACCTCTGCGGGATACCACTTTCAACAGGATGGAACCTGATCATTAGTTCCGTACTTCAGCACACAAATGTTATTCCAAAAATGTCCTGATCCGTTTGGTGCGGATCAGTTCTCCTACTTTTTGAATGAAAAAGTAGTGGTTCCTATATTATTCCCATCGGCAAAAACATCGATTGTATAGACTCCCGGCATAAAAGGCTCCTCTCCCAGGTTGTCCCAATAGATATTCACAGGCAGTTCATTGCCTTCGTAGGTCACCTCCCTCACGGCCGAGTAAGGGATTCGAAGATCCTCAAACTGAAAAAGGTCCTTGTTCGACTTGGTCAGCAGAATCTGGTCAGGCCGGAGGATCCGGAGATAAATATTCTTATTCCCGCGACGGGCTGTCACATTTTTGCTCAGCGTAAAGCTGATCACCAGCTTCTCCGCCTTTTCCCTGTTATTGATCGAACTTCCCTTTTTGTTGATCGCAGTGACGGTCAGGCCCAGTGCTTCCAGTTGAGCAGCCCGCTCAACACGCTGGGAAAGCTGTTCTTTCTCTTCCTGAAGCGCCTTATTCCGGTTTTCAACTTCCATATAGTCCTGCTTCACCTGCTGGTTTTCCTGAAGCAACTGCTGATTCCTCCTGTTCAGCGAATCGACCTGCATAATATAATCACGCATAATCCTCCGAAGGGATCCTACCTCTTCCTGATATTTTGAAATCTGGGCATAACTTGCTTTTTTCAACTGCCCGATCTCCACCATCAGGTCCTTTACCCGTGTACGGGCAACGAATAACTCGCTGTTGAGCGTATCATTGTCGGTCTTTAAGGCATCATAATTTTGGACCATCCCATTCAACTCGTTTTGAAGCGACTCCTTTTCAAGATTCAGGGAACTGACAATTTTTGAATGCTCGCTCCGCTGAATGATCAGCAGAACAATAACGATCACCAAAACAACAGAAAGAAAGATGACGATGAGGTTGTTTCTTCTGTCCTTGTCCGTCTTTCCTAATGAAAATTTTGCTTTCGGCTCTTCCGTCTCAGACATATTTTCCGGTTTTTTCTGATAATTCCTGCTACAAAAGTAGCATTATTTTCAAGCATTGGCTTGTTCAGCCTGCCTTTGTCATCAGCGCCTTCAATTTGTCGTATGCCCCGTCGCAACCTTGCAACAAGTCCTTCCCGATTTCCCTGTAATGGTTTTTCAGCGCCTTTTTATCGTTGATCTCTCCGGTCTGATAAAGGCGTTTTCGCAACTTCCCCCCAAGACCAAGCATATCTTCCATGATTTGATAGGATGCTTCCTTTTCGGCACCTTCAATCCTGTTATAGAGGAAACAATCGATCACCACCTGCGAAACCAGATAGTCAATGTCTTTTTTTAACTGCCGGATGCTTGCCATAGTTATTTTATTTCTGAAGTTAAAGGATGTTTCAATTTTTGCTCATTCAATAAAATTGCTTTTACGGTACCTACCAGGATTTTTGTTTCAACCATGACAGGCAACCGGTTTTGATCGGTGGTAAACCAGACCTTCATGTGTTCGCCTTTCGGGAAAAAATCTCCTTCCAGCAGCCAGACCGAAACTTTATGACAAAAAAACTCCCGGCCGGTCCGGGTCTTGACTTTTTCAGTACCAAGATAACGAAAATATAATTCTTCTGCCGTATTATCAATGATCATCCTGAAATTTACTTTCTGCCCGGGGGTCATTTTCTCAAATTCGTATCCGCGGAAATAGTAGGCGCTGCTTAGCAGGTCATACACACCTTTTGACCAGGAAAGCTGTCCTGAAGAGGCCTTTTCCTTTCCGCGCTTCACATATGAAAGAATTTTGCCTTCCTTCTGCAAAAATGTGTACTGGTGGAGAGAATGATCATTCCCATGGTTTACCGCTCTTCTGAACCAAAGCGGATCAAATTCAGGATAGCTGAGAACGGACTCGAAGGTATCGCGCACCGTGTAAAGCATATCATAAGCTTTGAATGTCTTTCCCACCGCTTTCAGATGCCAGGCATTCTGCCCTTTATACCGGATGGTATCGCTCCTGAATAATACATCGCCTGCGTTGATCCAGATAAAATGCCAGTTAAAATAGGCTCCGTAAAGCGCGTTCTCGCCCGGCTTAAAGGGATACCGCTCGGCTTGAGCCCGCCCGGAAAGGACGGGGAATAAAAGAAATACAACTATTAAGATCGCGCCATACCTACAGGCTATTCCTTCCCCGCGGCGCTTTTTGGGATTTTTCCCCTTTTTTGCTCTTCTTGTCCTTTGCATCCTGCTCTTCATCAATTAATTCCTTCCGCTGCTGCAGATCCGCCGGTAACACCCAGTTTTCATCCTGCCTGAAATTAGAACGGATCTTGATGATCTTATGATAATACACCACCCGTTCAGGAAGAATTCCCTTGCCGAGATTTCCTGTGTCCCACTTGCCGTTCTCATTCCGGTCGGCAATGAGTTTGATTTTATATTTTTCAGGTTTTATCAAAGGGAATCCCACAAGACTGTTTTTATTGATCACAGCCTGCTTCAGGACCTCTTCTTTTTCTGTGTTCTTCAGGAGTTGGACAATACAGTTCCCGGGCACGTTCGTTATATTCAGCCTGATCTCGCCGTAATAATCCTCCTTTTGGGTTTTGAGTGCTTTTTCTGTTTTCTCCGAAACCGTTCCGGAAAAGGTCCTTGCCGCGGCCGAATCGATTGTCAGCCGGTAAGCAGCCTCATATTGCCAGGGATGAAAGATCAGGAACTTTCGATTCTTCACAGAATCCTGTTCTACGCTGAACTCGACCGGCTGCTCAAGGGTATCAACCTTTTGAGTGATGTGAATCTTTGAGAAGTCAAACGACTCGAGCGGCCCGGGCGATTCGACAAAAAGCGTATCGAAAGGATCAAAGCTGTCCCCGCCACTGACCCGTAATGAGAAGTTGCGGACCAGCGGCACGTTCTCCTTATCCTTCTTCTTTTTTTCACGCCGGACCGGATCTTTGAAGGTCAGCTCCAGGGTGTCGGGTTTTATAATCGTTCGCCGGAGGCTGTCGAGTGTCTGGTAGCGAACTACCAGATTAATCGTATCATTCCGGCTCACTATGGTGTCATTGATCCAAATGTTGACCGTGTCGCGACGGGAACTGAATTCTGTATAAGCCCAGTCAGGCCTGGATGGTTGGGGTGAGATCAGCTTAACGGCAAAGGAATCGGCAAGACTGTTCGAAAAATAAAGCCGGATCATGTCGCGCTGATCGCGGGCATAATTATCCAGAAAATTATCGCGGCTTATTTCCTCAAACAGCAGCAGGTAGTGGGGAGCAAGGCTGGTCAGGTTTGCCTGCCGTCCCGGCTTGACCGTATCGGTGTCAAAACCGGAGGGGATGATCATCCCGGGATCCGCCATTTTCTTCCCGGAAGGTTCGGCTTCACGCACGGATAAGGTATCTGCTCCCGTGCGAAGCGAATCAGCCTTTTGCTTAAAATGGAGGCTGTCCAGATCGATTTGAGCCGAAACTTCGGGAAAAAGAGGCACGACCAGTGAATCCAGAAACGCAAGCCTTTCGCCCTCCTGATTATAGGTCATGCTGCCGTCGGCGTCCTCCAGCGCAAAAAGATGATATTTCCCGGGGCCTACATTCGTTACAGTGTAAAACCCTTCCTCATCGCTCTGCGCAATATACTTCGGGATCTTATTCCTGAAAGAAGAAATGCTGTCAGATTGATCGTACAACAAAACAGTGGCACCTTCAACCGGTTCCATATTAAACGCATCAAGCACATACCCTCCGACCATCAGACTGTCAAAATCAGGCCCGGTACTAAAGGCAAAACGAAAGTCTTTCAGCAGGTTCTTTTCATTGTTATCAGCGATCGCATCCCTGAAATCGAGTGAATAGGTGACATTTTGACGAAGACTGTCGCCCAGTTCAATTGTCAGCGTTTTTGATTTTGTCCGCACCACGGGTTTTTTGGGCAGGGGAGGTGAAACCAGCAGTTTTGTCCCAACTTCATCAGAAATAATGTATTCATTAAAAGTCAGGCTGACCGAATTCCCCTGGTAATTCGTCGTCTTCATTTCGGGAATGGTCCTCAGAACTACGGGAGGGATGGTATCTTTCTCCCCCCCTGTTGGCATACCCGGATTGGCACAAGAGGTCGTGAACACCAGATAGGCCAGGTAGGAGAGAATTGCTATCGTTGCTAATTTTTTCATGTGTAACTATATGTGTGGCAAAGATACACTATTTACTCAACGGTTACCGATTTGGCGAGGTTACGCGGCTGATCCACATCGCAGCCTCTCAAAACAGCAATATAGTAAGCAAACAGCTGCAGGGGCACGACTGTGAGCAGGGCGGCCACTGCCGGATGGCACTCGGGGATCACAAACAGGTCGTCGGCCATATTTCGCAATCCGTTGTCATCTTCCGTCACCACAGCAATGATATTCCCTTTACGTGCTTTCACTTCCTGAATGTTGCTGATCACTTTCTCATAGTAACTGTCTCTGGCCGATACCACCACCACCGGAAGGTTATCATCGATCAGGGCAATAGGCCCGTGTTTCATTTCTCCGGCCGCATATCCTTCGGCGTGAATATAGGAAATTTCCTTCAGTTTCAGGGCGCCTTCAAGGGCAACGGGATACAGGTATCCCCGCCCCAGGTAAAGCGCATCTTTCACGTCCTTGTATTTTTCAGCCACCTCCCGGATGTGGGGGTGTGTCATCAGGATGGTCTGGACCTTCGCCGGAATGGCCAACATCTCCCTGATCAGTAATTCATAGAAATCCTGATCAATTTCGCCGCGTTCACGGGCAAGCTTGAATGCAAACAGGGTGAGCACGGTTAACTGTGCGGTAAAAGCTTTGGTGGAGGCAACACCGATCTCCGTGCCCGCATGGGTATACACCCCCGCGTCGGTTTCCCGCGCGATGCTTGAGCCGACCACATTGCAGACTCCGAGGATCAGCGCCCCCCGGGCCTTTGCCATTTTCAGGGCGGCAAGCGTGTCGGCTGTCTCGCCGCTTTGGCTGATGGCAATCACCACGTCGCCCGGATTGATGATCGGCTTCCGGTAACGAAACTCCGAGGCCACTTCCACCTCGACCGGAACCCGGGCATACTCTTCGATCAGGTATTCCCCAACCAGGGCGGCATGCCAGGAGGTGCCGCATCCAATAATGATAATGCGCCGCGCCTCCAGGATTCTGGGGAAAACATCCAGGAGCCCGCCCAGGACGATCTCGTGCTGGTCGGCTTTGATCCTTCCCCGGAAGGTGTCGTGGATGGTCTTGGACTGTTCAAAGATCTCCTTGATCATGAAATGTTCAAAATCCCCCTTTTCAAGATCACCGATGCTCAGATCAACTTTTGTGATCCTGAAATTGGCCGGGTCGTTGCTGACTGTTTTCAGCGTGAGGCTGTTCTTCTCAATGACCGCCACATTCCCATCGTTCAGATAAATCACGCTGTCAGTATATTCAACGATCGGACTCGCGTCGGAAGCCAGGAAATATTCACCCTGCCCCAGTCCGATCACCAGCGGGCTCCCCATCCTCGCGGCGATGACGCGGTGTTGCTCTTCCCTGCAGATCACCGCGATCCCATAAGCGCCAACCACCTTCGAAAGCGCCAGCCGTACGGCCAGTTCAGCACTGTCAACTTCCTCCTGAAGATAGAAATACTCGATCAGGTTGACAAGCACTTCCGTATCGGTCTCCGAACCAAACACATACCCTTTCGCAATCAGGTCTTTTTTCAGTTCTTCATAATTTTCAATGATGCCGTTGTGAACGATCACAAAATGCCCGTTCATCGAAGTATGCGGGTGCGCGTTCGTGTCGTTGGGCTCGCCATGCGTCGCCCAACGGGTGTGCCCGATCCCCAGGTGCCCCTGAATATCCTTATCGGCCACGAACAATTCCAGTTCGCTTACCTTTCCTTTCTTCCGGTAAGTCTTCAGGTCCGCATTGTAAATGGCGATCCCCGCCGAGTCATAACCACGGTATTCGAGCCGCTGCAAACCCTTGATCAGAATCGGATAGGCATTCTTATCGCCTATGTAACCTACTATTCCGCACATATTATTTTTTTGAAGAATTTCTACCAGACAAAAAAACCTGTCCGCGCCTTCACCGGCAAATCCGAATTAAAAGCCCGCCATAACAGGTAGGTAAATATGAAAATAAAAGCCGAGGATGTTAAAAAACTTTCTCGTAAAAATCGTTATATGCATCGATATAATTTTCAGGCGACTGATACTCAAGTAACAGTTTGTCGCGCGATCGGATAAAGTCTTTCATTCCTGCCGGGAGAACCTCACTCCCCTCGATTACCGCATCGGAATATTCAATTCCCAACCTGACCAGGCTGTCGCAGGAAGGGTCATCCAGTAGTTTCAGCTGATCTTCCGTTATTCCGTCAAGCATCACATTCCGTTTGACTTTCGGGCAAAGCGGGCGGGTCAGGTTTTCATTGTAAACCGAAAAAACCACCTTGGAGTCGACGAATAACGGATCATCGTGATAGGCTGTTTTGATATAAAAAGGAACAAGTGAAGTGAGCCAGCCATGACAATGGATCAGATCGGGTGCCCACCGCAGCTTGATCACTGTTTCAAGTACGCCTCTTGCAAAGAATATGGCACGTTCATCATTGTCGTCAAATTCCTTTCCCTTATGATCCCTGAGGATACTTTTCCTTTGAAAATAATCTTCATTATCAATAAAGTAGATCTGCATCCGGGCCGCCTGGATCGAAGCTACCTTGATGATCAGCGGGTGGTCGGCATCATTGATAACCAGGTTCATCCCCGACAGGCGGATTACCTCATGCAGTTGGTTCCTTCGTTCATTAACACTTCCATACCTGGGCATAAAAGTCCTAATTTCCCTTCCTTTTTCCTGGATCCCCTGAGGTAAATATCTGGATATAACGGACATTTCTGTTTCAGGCAGATAAGGTGTGATTTCTTGAGAGATGAATAAGACTCTTTTCTTTTCCATGAATAAACATGCATAAATTTAATATGCAAAATTAATAAATTCTGGCGAAATGAGTGTATGCGACATTCGTACAAAAAATACGCCCCCTTCGGTCTGCCGTTTTTTCAACCACCTGCAGGAGCGTCCCGCAGGGAAGTTGACCCCCAAACTTCGTCCTCCTTCTTGAATTTGTTTGAATTTATTTATTTACTTTTGCAGCCAAATTTTGATTGTCAGATGCTGGTTGTAAAGGAAATAAACAAGCTTAAGGCACTGATCAGCGAGAAAAAGGGAGAAGGGAAAAAGATTGGATTTGTGCCGACCATGGGAGCTCTCCATGCGGGACACCTCTCGTTGGTAGAGCGGGCAGGCATTGAAAGTGACTATGTGGTGGTGAGTATCTTTGTGAATCCTACGCAGTTTAACGATCCCAATGATCTGATCCGCTACCCGAAGAACCTGGAGCGGGATCTGAGCCTTTTGGAACCGACAGCCTGCAGGCTGGTTTTTGCTCCGGAAGCAGACGCGATTTATCCGGAGCCGGACACCCGCCGGTTCGATTTCGGACAGCTCGAACAGGTGATGGAGGGTCGTTTCCGCCCCGGTCATTTTAACGGTGTCGCTCAGGTGGTCAGCAAACTTTTTGACCTGATCGGGCCGGACAAAGCTTTTTTCGGCCTCAAGGACTTTCAGCAGATCGTAATTGTGAAAGCCATGGTAAAGAAGCTGAATTTGCCGGTGGAAATTGTGTCGTGCCCGATTATACGCGAGGAAGAAGGCCTGGCCATGAGCTCGCGCAACGAACGGCTGACACCCCGGCAAAGAAAAAATGCCGCCCATATTTACCGTACTTTGCGTGAGGCCCGAAACAAAGCCAGGCAAATGAACGTAAATGAACTTTGCAGGTGGGTCGTTGAACAAATCGACGCCAATGAGGACCTGAAGACAGAGTATTTTGACATTGTTGATGATGAGACCCTTCAGCGGGTGAAGAGCTGGGATGAGCCGGTAAACAAAGTCGGCTGCATTGCTGTTTTTTGTGGAGATGTCCGTCTGATCGACAATTTGGCTTTCAATTAAAAAATTTAGAACATGTTTATTGAAGTTTGTAAATCAAAAATACACAAGGTCACCGTTACTGAAGCCAATCTGCAGTATGTGGGAAGCATCACGATCGACGAAGATCTGATGGACGCGGCCAATCTGATCGAAAATGAAAAGGTGCAGGTTGTAAATATTAATAACGGCGAACGCCTGGAAACCTACGTGATCAAAGGACGACGGGGATCAGGTGTGATTTGCCTGAACGGACCGGCCGCCAGGAAAGTCGCCGTTGGCGATGTGGTAATTATTATTTCATACGCCACCATGGATTTTGAGGAAGCAAAGACTTTTAAACCCAGGCTGGTTTTCCCTGACATCGAGACCAACAAGATTGTATAGAAAAACAGACCCCTTCGGCTAAACAGCTATGCCAAAAGTCAAAACAGTCTATGTCTGCGGCAACTGCGGAGCAACTTCCCCCAAATGGGTAGGACGATGCACGAACTGCGGTGAATGGAATACTTACACAGAAGAAGTCCAGGTAAAGGAAATCAGCAGTCCCCTGGCTTCGAGGGCCTCCAGCGGGGAACAGCCACGGAAGCTTTCCGATGTAGCCGCCGGCCAGCTCCAGCGGATCGATACGCGGAATGCCGAGTTGAACAGGGTATTGGGGGGCGGTCTGGTTCCCGGCTCACTGGTCCTCATTGGCGGCGAGCCCGGCATCGGTAAATCCACCCTGGTGCTTCAGATGGCCCTCGACCTCACCGACTGTAAAATCCTGTATGTTTCGGGCGAGGAAAGCATCCAACAGATCAAAATCCGTGCAAACCGGCTGAAGCGGGAAAATGAAAACTGCTATTTCCTTTGCGAAACATCGCTTGAGAACATTCTCACGCATTGTGAGAATATGGAACCCGGACTGCTGGTGATCGATTCCATTCAGACCATCGCCACTTCCTATATTGAATCGTCGCCCGGCACGGTAAGCCAGATCAGGGAAAGTACCAACGGCATCCTGAAGTTCGCAAAAAGCAGGAAAATACCGGTGATCCTGATCGGGCATATCACCAAGGAAGGAAGCCTTGCGGGACCGAAAGTGCTGGAGCACATGGTCGACACGGTCCTGCAGTTCGAGGGAGAAAACCAGTATATGTACCGGATTCTCCGGTCAGTGAAAAACCGTTTCGGATCAACTTCCGAGCTCGGGATATTTGAAATGTGCAGTTCGGGTATGCGCCAGGTGAGCAACCCTTCGGAACTGCTGATCAACCTGGATGACAGGGGACTGAGCGGGACCGCCATTGCATGTGCCATCGAAGGAAACCGCCCGCTGCTTATTGAAATCCAGTCGCTGGTGAGCACCGCAGCTTACGGAACACCCCAGCGCTCGTCAACCGGTTTTGACCTGCGCCGGCTCAATATGCTGCTCGCGGTACTTGAAAAACGTGCCGGGTTTAAGCTCGCTACCAAAGACGTATTCCTGAACATTGCCGGAGGAATAAAGGTGGATGATCCGGCCATCGACCTGGCGGTCATCTCCGCCGTGCTGTCGTCCAATTTCGATATGCCTTTCGACAAAACCATCTGTTTTGCAGGGGAGGTGGGCCTGTCGGGCGAGATCAGAACCGTGAACAGGCTGGAACAGCGGATCAGCGAAGCAGAAAAACTGGGAATGAAGAAGATCTTTATCCCCGAATACGGCAAACAGCCCAACCTTAAAAAGTTCGCCATTCCGACCGAACCGGTCTCGCGTGTGGATGAATTCTTCCGGAAGCTGTTCAAAAAATGACAAAAAAAGGCCGCTGCAATCCATATCCATGTTTTTCCTAATTTTGTCATCATGAGAATACTTAAAATCATACCGGCCCTGATCATTTCAGGTATGCTGCTGAGCGGGCTCACCGGATGCAGCGAGAAAGGCTATCAAAAACCAAAGGACCTGATCGGCAAGAATAAAATGGCCGATATCCTGTATGACCTTCACCTGAGCCAGGCCATGCTGGAACGATTCCGCTACAACGATCCGGACAGCCTCAAACTGAATCAGAATGACCTTTACCAGTCGGTTCTTGACAAGTACCAGGTAGGCGATTCCACCCTGGCCCTGTCGATTATTTATTACTCCACCTACCCGAAGCTTTATGAGGAAATTTATTCCAAAATAATGGACAGGATGAATATGGAACAGGAGAAAATGAACAATCCGGAAGAAGTAAAGGTAAAAGAATAATGGTCAGGCGGTTTGCGGCCCACTACATTTTCCCGCTCAGTGTGTCATCCGTTGCAAAGGGAATGGTTGAAACCGACGGGGAAGGAACAATTCTCCGCCTTCATCCTCAGGGAAGCGAACTGGAAGAAATGGCGGGAATGGTTTTCTTTAACGGAATCATTTGTCCGGCTTTCCCTTCCCGGATCGCTGATCTGCCCGATGAGGCGCTGTTTGATGCATTTCCCTTTCTTCAAAAATTCAGGAAAGAAATGCCCTCAGGCCGGATCGGAAGCCTGCAGTTTTTCGGGTGGATCCGGGCTCTCCAGCTTTCGGGCGATCCCACCGGATTAGAAGAGTTGTTGTGCCTTTTCATTCTGGAGACGGCACGGGCGCTGAAACAGACCGATGCCGGCAGCCTTGAGCCGGGAAAGCGTCCCGGTCTGATGCTGATCGACAGGATCGATTACAGGCATCTGAGGCTTTCGGATCAAAGCAGGTTTAAAAGACTAATTTAATCGCTATTTTTGCGGAAATGTGTAAAAAATGGCAACTTTCCTTTTCGACAAAATCATATTCGGCCCTGTAAAAAGTCGCCGGCTTGGAATATCGTTGGGCATTAACCTGCTGCCGGTCGACAGCAAACTGTGCTCGTTCGACTGCATCTACTGCGAATGCGGCTGGACACCGAAGACGCGTACAAAAAAGGCGGAATTGCCTTCCCGCCCCCTCGTGGCACATAAGCTTGAAGAACAGCTCAGGCTGATGAAGGAAAAAGGAAAGCTTCCTGATGTGATCACCTTTGCCGGAAACGGCGAACCAACGCTGCACCCTGATTTTGCCGGCATCATCGACGACACCCTCGCTCTGCGTGACCGGCTGGCCCCGGCATGCAGGATCGCGGTGTTATCCAACTCAACCATGATCCGCAAGGATTCGGTTTTTCATGCCTTACTGAAAGTCGAAGATGCCATCCTGAAGCTCGATTCGGCCATCCCGGAGACGGTTGAACTGCTTAATTGCCCGGCAGGCGACTTCAAACTTGAAAAAATCATAGACCTTTTAGTCCGCTTCGGCAAACAGGCAGTCATCCAAACCATGTTCATCCATGGGACATTCAACGGAAAAGAAATTGACAACACGAGCGAAAAGGAAATTACCGCCTGGATGGAAGCATTGAAAACGATCAATCCGCGGCAGGTGATGATATACACCATCGCCCGAGACACCCCGGCCGAAGGCTTGAGCAAAGTCCCGCTCAGAGAGCTGAACCGGATCGCCGCACTGGTGAGGGACGCCGGATTTGATGTGCAGGTCTCCGGTTAAGGGAAACGAACGATATGCCTACAATATAATACATGTCAATATGAGTAAAGTAAACTGGAAGCCCGGCACCATGATCTATCCTTTGCCGGCAGTGCTGGTCAGTTGCGGAGAAAGCCCCGAAGAATACAACCTGGTCACAATCAGCTGGACAGGCACCATCAGCAGCGATCCGCCGATGTGTTACATTTCGGTACGGCCGTCAAGGCATTCCTATGAAATCATTAAGCGCACAGGCGAATACGTTATTAATCTGACCACCGAAAAGCTGGCCCGCGCAACCGACTGGTGTGGAGTGAAGTCAGGAAGAAATGTAAATAAATGGAAAGAAATGGGGCTGACACCGGGGCCGGCAAGCATTGTAAAAGCTCCTATCCTGATGGAAGCGCCGGTAAGCATTGAGTGCAAAGTGAAGGATATCCTGAACCTTGGCTCCCATCACATGTTTATTTCGGAGGTGGTCAATGTGATTGCCGATGATCAGTATATGGATCCGGCAACACAGGCCTTCAGCCTGAAAAAGGCCAACCCGCTGAACTACGTACACGGGCATTATTATAAAACCGGCGAGGCAATCGGTAAATTCGGCTGGTCGGTAGAAAAGAAAAAGAAAAAAGCGTAGCCGGCATGAAGTTCTGCTGCAACAGAGCGCCGGCATCCATATAACGGCTGATGTGCCAAAACCAAACCTGAAAACTGATGGATCGTAAAATTTTAATCGTTTTTTTATTTGTTATGAGTGGAATCAATGTGCAGGCACAGCAAGAAAGCAACCCTATCCTGCAGCCTTTTAATACTTTACACGAGACGGCTCCTTTTTCCAGGATCAGGACAGTGCATTTCCTGCCGGCCTTTGAGGCGGCCATAGCGGAAGCGAAGGCAGAAGTTCAGGCCATCCCGGACAACCCGGCAGCTCCCGATTTTGAGAATACCATCGAAGCGCTGGAACGCAGCGGGCGGAGGCTGGCCACAATCCGGAAAATATTCTTCAACCTGAATTCGGCTGAAACGAACGACGACATCCAGGAAATTGCACAAAAAGTGGCCCCCATGCTCTCCGAATTCTCAAACGATGTCTCACTGAACGATAAATTGTTTGACAGGATAAAGACCGTTTACAACGCAAAAGAAAAGCTGAATCTCAGTCCCGAACAGCAAACCCTGCTGGAAAACACCTATCAGGGTTTCATCCGCAATGGTGCCAATCTGGCGGAAAAAGAAAAAGAACAGTACCGGACCCTTACCTCCAACCTGAGCAAGACCGGGCTGCGCTTTCAGCAAAACGTACTGGCTGAGACCAATGCCTTTGAATTGCATCTGACCGATGAAGCCGATCTTTCGGGCCTTCCCGATTTTGTTCGTGAAGCCGCTGCACTGACTGCCAGGGAAAAAAGCAAGGACGGATGGATTTTCACCCTGCAGTATCCCAGCTTTGTCCCTTTCATGAAATACGCCGACAAACGCGAACTCCGCGAAAAAATGTATCGGGCGTTCAGCAGCAAAGGCAACAATGGAAATCAGTACGACAACAACGGCCTGATCAAAGAGATCACCACGCTTAACCTGGAAAAAGCCAACCTGCTGGGATATCCCTCACATGCAGCCTTCAGGCTGGAACGAAGAATGGCCGATTCAACCGAAAAAGTAAAAGACTTCCTGAACGAACTGCACCAGGCTTCCCGTCCGTTTGCCGAAAAAGAATTTGCCGAAGTTCAGCAATTCGCCCGTGAAAACGGACTTGAAGGAAAGCTTCAGCGGTGGGATTGGGCTTACTATTCCGAAAAACTCAAAAATGCCCGTTACGGATTTAATGAGGAAGAACTGAAACCCTATTTCAAACTCGAAAACGTCATTTCCGGGATATTTGACCTTGCCCGGACACTTTACGGGCTCGAGCTGAGAGAAAACAAAACCATAGAGGTCTACCATCCCGATGTCAGAGCGTATGAAGTATTTAACGAAAAGAATGACTTCATTGCGGTGCTTTATCTCGATTTCTTCCCGCGCGAGGGAAAGCGATCCGGGGCATGGATGACCGACTACCGTGATCAGTATTGGGAAAACGGCAGGAATGTGCGTCCGCATATCAGCATTGTCACCAATTTTACGAAGCCCACCGACACCCGCCCGTCACTGCTTACCTTCGATGAAGTGACTACCTTTCTGCATGAGTTCGGCCACGCGCTCCACGGCATGCTGAGCCAGTGCCGCTACAGTGAAACATCGGGGACAAATGTCTACTGGGATTTCGTGGAATTGCCTTCACAGATGCACGAAAACTGGGCCTACGAAAAAGAATGGCTGGACCGCTTTGCGACGCACTACCTCACCGGCGGAAAGATTCCCGAAAAGCTGATCCGCAAAATCGTTGCCGCCATGAACTTCCAGGCAGGCTACCTCTCGGAAAGGCAACTCAGCTTCGGAATGCTCGACCTGGCCTATTACACGCTCGAAAAACCGTTGGACGAAGAAATTGCCGGCTTTGAAAGGAAAGCAGTCGCACCGACCGAGCTTTTTGATCCTGTGGAGGGCGCGCTTGCAAGCACTTCTTTTTCGCACATTTTCGCCGGCGGTTATGATGCCGGATATTACAGCTATAAATGGGCCGAAGTGCTCGATGCCGATGCATTCTCCGTTTTTAAGGGAAAAGGGATCTTTGACCGGGCAACGGCCGACTCATTCCGAACCAACATCCTTGAAAAAGGAGGAAGTGAACACCCGATGGTGCTTTATAAACGATTCAGGGGACAGGAACCCTCCGTGCGGGCCCTGCTCGTTCGCAGCGGACTGAAAGAATAAAAAAAGGCAGCTGAAACCAAACAGCTGCCTATACCTTTTCTCTTTATTATGAAAAAACTCTGCGCTAAATAATCATTGTCCGTTTCATGGCTTTAAGACAACACAGGTAATTTATCAATAACCATGCCAAAATCATATACCTGTGTTATCTTAACGTTATATCCTACGGATCACCTCTCTTCCGCAGTCATTTCCTCCGTCTTTCCGAGGCATTTTCTCATTTTGAGAGACCGGCCAGCATTCTGATATATCAAAATGCTAGCCGGCCATGAACACAAGCCTGGCGATTCCGACCGAAATCCGGCTGATGTTATTAAATAAAAATGTCGTGAACTGCGTATGTGCATCTTCGTCGGCCTGATCGGAAATAATCCGGATCACAGAACAGGAAATTCCGTAATCGGCGGCGACCTGCGCAATAGCGGCACCTTCCATTTCCACACATAACACATTGGGGAACCGGTCTGCAATGAGCTTTTTCCCTTCGCCGGTGGCCACAAACTGATCGCCGGTGGCAATCGGCCCCACATAAACGTGAGGATGGTAACCGGTATCGATCGCCGGATACAGTCCTTTCCCAAGGTTTTGAACAAACTTTTTTACAGCCTCCAGTGCTTTTTGCCGGTCCGCCGGGAAAATCTCAAATTCGAAGTCTTTCCGGCATGGGAGTTCAACTTCAGCGGGCAGCAGACCGGCCAGGTGTACATCATGCTGGATCAGCCTGTCTGCAATGATGATATCACCGATCCTCAAACGATCCTGCATGGATCCTGCAAGGCCGATAAATAACAGATGATCGGCACCGAACAGATTGACCAGGCTTGTTGCTGTCGACGCTGCAGCAACCTTTCCCCAACCGGAGGTACAGATCACCACTTCATGTCCATAAATGGTACCACTGTAAAAGTCCCTCGAGCCGATCCGGCTTGTTCTCAAATCATGAATATCCTCTTTCAGCAGGAGAACCTCCTCCTTCATAGCGCCAATCAGTCCGATTTTCATACGTTAATAATTTGTTTTTTAATTGTCGTATGGAACTCCCATGTTGTCGAGAACTATTATCATAAACTCGGGCGTTACAGCGCAACATGCTCGTTCCATATTTTTATTTTTCGTGCAAATTTACATGCTCTTTCGGTACTATCTGCATATAACCCCATTTTTGGTCACTCTTTAGCTGGTAATCCGGCAATCTCTTGTTATATTTGGTCCACATTAAACTGATTTTGTCATGAGAAGCTATAGCTACGTGCTCACGTTCATTTTTGCTGTCAGCAGCCTGTTAGCACAGGGGAAGAAGGATCCGGAGAAATACCGGTTGGTATGGTCGGACGAATTCAACTATAAAGGACTGCCGGATACGGCAAAATGGAGTTTTGACACCGAGGGGAATGCCTGGGGATGGGGAAACAACGAAGACCAGTTTTATACCAGCGGCAGGTTGGAAAATGCCCGTGTCGCAAAAGGGAAGCTGTTCATCCACGCGCTCAGGGAAGAGATGGGAGGGAAAAAATACACTTCGGCCAGGCTCATCACCAAAGGCAAAGGCGACTGGCTTTACGGCAAATTCGAGGTCAGGGCCAAATTACCGGAAGGGCGGGGCATGTGGCCGGCCATCTGGATGCTTCCTACCGATTGGGAATACGGCGGCTGGCCGGCCAGCGGCGAGATCGACATCATGGAGAACGTGGGTTTTGCTCCGGACACCATCCTGGCATCGGCCCACACAAAATCATACAACCATGTAGCCGGCACTCAACGTTCCGACACCATTATCCTTCCCGATTGCTACGACCGCTTCCATGTTTACCAGCTGGAATGGGAACCCGGGCAATATACGGTGCTGGTCGATGATAAACCCTACTTCACTTTTCAGAATGAAGGTACCGGACCCAATGAATGGCCTTTTGACAAGCGCTTTCATTTGTTGCTGAATATTGCTGTCGGGGGGAACTGGGGCGGAAAAAAAGGCATTGATAATACAATTTTCCCGCAGTCGATGGTAGTCGATTATGTGCGGGTTTACCAAAAAGAATGACGATTTTCCTACTTTTGGGATCAGAAAGACAGAGGGTGTTGAATTTAAAATTTTGAAGATGATTCCCAAAGGAGTAAAGAATATTCTGTTTGATTTGGGCGGCGTGTTGCTGGATATTGACCCGCGGCGTTCGGTTGCTGCTTTTCGTGAAATGGGTATGGCCGATCTGATACGGCCCGGCGGGTGGAGTTATGATCACGAGGTTTTCCTGAAAATGGAGCAGGGCCTGATCAGTGATCGGGAATTTCGCGACGGTGTGCGCGCTTTGCTGCCCGGACCTGCTTCGGACGAGGCGATCGACAGGGCCTGGTGTGCCATGCTGATCCGCTTTCCCGAAGAAAAGATCCAGCTACTCCGCCACCTGGCTTCCCGCTACCGGCTGTTCCTGTTTTCAAACACCAACAGCATCCACATCCGTTATTTTCATGATTTGTTTTTCCGTCAATTCGGATACCCCTTCCCCAGCTTATTCGGGAAAGACTATTATTCGAGCGACATCCGATTGCGAAAACCCGATATCCGCGCATTTGAATACGTTCTGAAAGATGCCGCCCTGGTCCCGGAAGAAACCTTGTTTATTGACGACCTGGATAAAAACACTGAAAATGCCGCGCTGACAGGGATGCATACCATTTGCCTGAGGCCCGATATGGATCTGGCAACCCTGCTTGGCACGCACAGCGCCTGAGTTCCTGCGAACAGCCCCTAACAGAACGAGCCGCTATTCAGAAGGATCTTTCCAGTCGCCGTTTTCCCGTACGAGGGCTTCCAATTCAAAAACAGCATTTTCGAACGGAATATTCCGCTTCACCAACGTTTGCCCTTTATACAGGCTGATCCGGCCGGGGCCTGCGCCGACGAAGCCGTAGTCGACATCTCCCATTTCTCCCGGCCCGTTCACTACGCATCCCATTACCCCGATTTTCAAATGGCTCAGGTGACTGAAATGGGCTTTGATCTTTTTAGTGGTTTCATGGAGGTCAAATAAAGTCCTGCCACATCCGGGGCAGGAAATAAATTCCGTTCGGGTGACGCGCATGCGGCTCGCCTGAAGAATGGAAAAGCTCAGGTCTTTGAGATCGGTGAAGGTGATGCTGTCGCCGGTGTTGGTAACGCAAATCCCATCACCGTAACCATCGATCAACAGTCCTCCGATATCGACCGACGCCTTGATCTGCAGGTCTTCCAGCCGGCTCTCACTGTAGCTCCGCATGATAATGACGGGAACCTTCCATATATGCGATTCCAGGGCCATGAAAAAGGCTCTGAATTCGGCCAGCGGATTCTTGTTAAAGCTTTCCAGGATTAGGACCGTTTTCCTCGTTTGTTTCAACTTGGTGATGATCTCCGGGTTCTCAGCCATGAAGCGGTCAAACTCCATCTTGTTGGTCCGGATGAACTTCATTTGGCCCCAATGACTTCCGCCAAAAAGATATTCTTCCAGATCGAGGATGGGGAAAGCGTTTCCCTCCAGGTCCAGGATATGATCCTTGTCGAGAAAGTATTCCGGAATTTGCTTGCCGCGCATGGGCAGGATTTCAGAAAGGCTCCGGTCGCGCAAATCGGCAACGACAACAGGCAACTGCTTGCCGCCCATGTTCATCACCGGTCTCACCGATCTTTTCTCATACTCAAAAGGGTTTGTCTGTGCAAACAAGGGGGCCTGGATCGCCTGATGCCCCTGATAAGTACGGATGTGGTTGATCAGTTTACGTGCCACAGGGATCTCCCTTTCCGGATCTTCAGTCAATGACACACGAATGGTGTCGCCCATTCCGTCGGCCAGAAGTGCACCGATGCCGACCGCCGACTTGATTCGCCCGTCCTCACCTTCACCGGCTTCCGTGACCCCGAGATGAAGCGGGAACTCCATTTCCTCCTGCCTCATCCGTTTATTCATCATTCTGACGGTATAGACCATCATCCGGGTATTGCTCGATTTGATCGAGATCACCACGTTTTTGAAACCAACCTTTTTACAGATGCGAAGATATTCCATGACCGATTCGGTGATTCCCGTCGGCGTATCGCCATAACGGCTCATGATCCGGTCTGACAATGATCCATGGTTCGCACCGATGCGCAGTGCGGTATTGGTTTGCGTCAGCACTTCCAGGAAGGGGATAAACTGCTCCTCAATCTTCAGCAGCTCCTCCTTATATTCTTCATCGGTGTAAAGATGGTGCTCGAAACGCGCCCGCTTGTCATAGAAATTGCCGGGGTTAATCCGGACCTTGGAAATATACCGTGCTGCAATTTCAGCCAGTTTCGGGTTAAAATGAATATCGGCGATCAGCGGATTTTCATATCCTCTGGCCACCACTTGCCGCTTGATCTCTTTCAGGCTTTCGGCATCGCTTATCCCTTTCACAGTGACACGAACCATATCGGCCCCTGCTTTTATAATTCTGATAATCTGTTCAACCGTGGCTTCCGTATCGCTGGTATCGGTATCGGTCATGGACTGGATGCGGATCGGGTAGTCCCCTCCTACAGAAATATTTCCTACCTGAACCGTGGTCGTGTGTTGTCGCTGGTAGCGTGTCAAATCCCTTACGTAATTAAAATTCCCGTCTTCCATCTCAGTCATCTAATTTTTAGCGCGCCACAAAGTTAAATTAAAGTTAATAAATAAAAAAACAAAGTTGAGCCGATCATGCATGCGGAGCCTGAAGCGCTTATCGTTCTGTTCGAATGGGCCAGCCTTCATAAACAAGGGGTTGCATGCCTGGCGGCTAAAATAATTCCGCCTTGTTTGGAATCCGTAAAAAGATATTATTTTTGCGGACAGGAAATGTGGATAAATTTGAGATTGATTGCAACCACAAAAAAAAATGCTAAAGCAATCGCTTTATCGCTTTTGATCCCTTTTACAATCAATCCAACCATTGTTAAACACGAACTCGCAATGACGCAACAGCTCATTGTGTTGGTTCAATAATAAAGAAGAAAGATGAGTTATCTTTTTACAAGCGAATCCGTATCGGAAGGGCATCCCGATAAGGTTTCAGACCAGATCTCAGATGCCTTGCTGGATGAGTTTCTGGCCTTCGACCCGGCCTCAAAGGTGGCCATCGAGACGCTGGTAACCACCGGACAGGTGGTGTTGGCCGGCGAAGTGAAATCGCAAACCTATATTGACGTGCAGGAAGTCGCCCGCCGCGTGATCAACGAGATCGGATACACAAAGGCAGGATACCGCTTTGACGGCGATTCATGCGGCGTTTTATCAGCCATTCACGAACAGAGTCCTGACATAAACAGAGGAGTGGTAAAAGCTGATAAGATGGACCAGGGTGCAGGCGACCAGGGAATGATGTTTGGTTATGCCTGCAGGGAAACCGACAATTACATGCCCCTGCCCCTCGAACTGGCCCATATTATCCTGAAAGAACTCGCAGCCATCCGCCGGGAAGGCCGGGAAATGAGCTACCTGCGGCCCGATGCAAAATCGCAGGTGACCATTGAGTATAATCATGACAACACGCCTAAACGGGTGCATACCATCGTGGTTTCAACCCAGCATGATGAATTTGACGAAGATGAAGCGATGCTGGCCAAAATAAAGGCAGACGTGATCGGGATCCTGATTCCCCGGGTAACCGCTCATCTGCCTGAGCGGGTCAGGAAACTTTTCAGCGATAATATTATCTACCACGTAAATCCTACGGGAAAATTTGTAATTGGCGGACCTCACGGCGATACCGGCCTGACCGGCAGGAAGATCATTGTCGATACTTACGGGGGTAAAGGAGCCCACGGCGGCGGCGCCTTTTCAGGGAAAGATCCTTCAAAAGTAGACCGCTCGGCCGCTTATGCCGCACGCCATATAGCCAAGAACCTGGTGGCTGCCGGCGTGGCCGAAGAAGTGCTTGTGCAGATTTCCTACGCCATTGGTGTGGCCCAACCCCTGGGTGTGTATGTCAATACCTACGGCACGTCGAATGTACAGACAGACGACGGGGAGATTGCGAAAAAAGTCGCTGAGATTTTTGATCTTCGCCCGGCAGCCATCGAAGCGAGACTGAAACTTCGCAATCCCATTTACCGGGAAACAGCCGCTTACGGACATATGGGGCGCCAGCCTGAAACTAAAACAAAACTCTTTGAGTCGCCTTACAGCGGGAAGGTCGAACTCGAGGTGGAGCTGTTTACCTGGGAAAAACTGGACTACGTCGAACAAATCAAACAAAGCTTCAAACTTTAAGATTAATTGTCTCCTCTTGCAGCATCCTTTCTGAAACAGTCAGGGAGGATGCTGTTTTGTTTATCCTGCCCGCCCCGGGCTTTGCCCCCGAAGCTTCCCTCTTTGTGCCTTCTCACAAAATAACAGGGAGAGCGAGGGAATATCTGTAACAATTTTGTAATTTCCTGTCCGTTGATTTTCAGGAAACTGAAGTATTTCAAAAAACAAGCGCCGAATTTAATCGTTTTGTAATATTTTATTAATTGCGTTGTAATGAATAGCCCGTTCTTTTGTGCAGCAAATCAATATCATCTTAAGTATATGAAGCGTACAGCTATTTTCATCATGATCTTATTGATCGCTATAATGGCCAAAAGTCAGACAGCAAATGAATTTAAGCCAGATGGAAGACCTGTCATGAGGATTTACAGCAATTTCCATACGGACTTTTCGAGTGACGAATCTTTTTCCTCATTCGAGTTGACCCGACTCTACCTGGGTTATGAATATGCCTTCAGTCCCAATTTCTCGGCAACAGCTATATTGGATGTGGCCGATCCCAAGGCAGGCGGACTGGAAATGACTGCTTTTGCAAAGAATGCTTTTTTGAATTACCATACCTCCCGCTTATCTGTTTTTTTCGGAATTATCCCGACTACACAGTTCAAGGTGCAGGAAGACTTCTGGGGAGCCCGGTATCTTGAAAAGTCATTTCAGGATGCCTGGGGATTCAATGCAAGTGCTGACCTGGGTGTAAGCGCAGCTTACAGGATAACCGATTTTTTGAGCGCCGATGTGATCGTCGCGAATGGCGAAGGTTATAAAAAGCTGGCCTCCGACAGCGTCCTGAGAACCGGCATCGGGCTTACCCTGAATCCGGTCAAAAAACTGATCACCCGCGCCTATTACGATTTCAGCTCCAAAGACCAGACCCTTTCTTCCCTTGCCCTCTTCGCCGGATACGCTGCAGAACGCTTCAGTATTGCAGCGGAATACAACAAACAATGGAACAATGGGTTCCGCGAAGACCATGACCTGTACGGCCCTTCTTTTTACGGGACGTGGCAGGCCGGGAAAAAAATAAAGCTCCTGGCGCGGTACGACAAACTGATGTCGAACACAACAGACGGAGCAAATGCCGACTGGAACCTGTCGGACGACGGGGAACTGTTCATTGCAGGAGTCGAATTCCCGGTCACCAGGGGCATTAAGCTTACACCCAACCTTAGAGGCTGGAACCCGGCCGCTCCCGAACAGGATTTCAAAACCTCTGTCTATTTTAATCTGGAAATTAAACTCTAATAAAAAAAATGAAAACACTTTTCACGTTTATACTCGTGGTCGCGCTTTTCACCGGATGCCAGAATTCAGGCAGGAAAACAACGGACTCCGGAAACGGAGACGCTCAGAAACTGACTGCTGCAGGAGCCACCTTCCCGTTGCCGTTCTATAACATGATCTTTAAGAACTATGCCGCCGAAACAAATGTTCAGGTGAATTACGGTGGTGTAGGCTCGGGCGGAGGCATTCGCAGCCTGAAGGATCAGGTGGTCGACTTCGGCGCCACCGATGCGTTCCTGACCGACGACCAGCTGAAGGAAATGCCTGCGGAAGTGGTCCATATCCCTACCTGCATCGGAGCAGTGGTCATTGCCTATCACCTTCCGGGAGTGGACAGCTTAAAGCTCTCAAACGAACTTCTGGAGAAGATCTTCCTTGGTGAGATCAAAAACTGGAACGATCCGCTCCTGAAAAAAGAGAATCCCGGAGTAAAGCTGCCCGACCAGGCTCTGACGGTCGTTTACCGTTCGGATGGTAGCGGAACCACCAACATCTTTTCCGATTATATGACCAGGATCAGCAAAAAATGGGCTGACCAGGTGGGCTCGGGAAAATCGCTGAAATGGCCGGTCGGAATGGGAGCCAAAGGAAATCCCGGAGTTGCCGGCACCATCAGCCAGACACCCGGTACCATCGGGTACATCGGGTCTGAATTTGCCTTTGCACAAAAAATACAAACAGCACGCGTCCGGAACAGTGCCGGAACGTATATCCTTCCCGATATAGCCAGTATCAGCGCTGCCGCAAAAGGCGATATCCCGGCCGACACCCGGGTGATGCTGACGAATTCGTCCGATCCCGCCTCTTATCCCATCAGCGGATTCACCTGGCTGATCCTGTATAAGGACCAGAACTACAAAAACAGAAGTAAAGAGCAGGCCCTGGCGACCCTGAAACTGCTCGACTGGGTGCTCAGTGAGCAGGCGCAGGGTAATGCTTCAAAGGTACATTATGCTCCTCTGCCGCAGGATGCTGTGAACAAAGGCAAGGCTGTGTTAAGGACCGTAACCTGGAACGGAGAGCCGCTTTTAAACTAATTTTTTCGAACAGCGAATATCATGGCCAACAGCGACAAAATCACCAGAGTCATCCTTTCTTTTGCGGCATTGCTGATCATGCTTCTTGCGGGAGGAATGATTTACGCGCTGGCCAGCGGTTCGGTCCCGGCATTGCAGGAGTTTGGACTCAAATTCATCATCACGAATGAGTGGGACCCGACAGAAGGGCGCCAGATTTACGGTGCACTTCCCTTTATTGCCGGGACCCTGATGACATCGGTTGCCGCGCTGCTGATCAGCCTGCCGCTTTCTTTTTCAACCTCCCTGTTCCTGGGTGAATATTTCAGGGGAACGCGCGTAGCCAGGGCGCTCAGCCTGCTGGTTGACCTGCTGGCAGGGATCCCTTCCATCGTTTACGGATTGTGGGGATTCTATGTCCTGCGCCCCCTGCTCACCGACCTGGGAGTGCCTAACCAGGGATACGGGGTGCTGACGGCAAGCCTGATCCTGGCCATCATGATCATTCCCTATGCCACATCGCTCAGCAATGAAATCATTGCCATGGTTCCGAACGATCTGAAGGAAGCGGCTTATTCGCTGGGAGCAACCCGTCTGGAGGTGATCCAGACGGTTACCGTCCCCAATGCCCGCTCAGGGATCATCGCCGGTTATATCCTGGCTTTCGGAAGGGCGCTGGGAGAAACGATGGCCGTCACCATGCTAATCGGGAACAGTAATATCATTCCCGGCGGCTTCTTTTCGACCGGGAATACCATGGCCAGTGTAATAGCCAACCAGTTTGGCGAAGCTGAGGGACTAAAACTGAGTTCACTCATTGCCATTGGCCTGCTGCTTTTTCTCATTACAGGCATTGTGAACGGTATTGGCAAGCTGATCATCAAAAGAATGACTTCATAAGGCAGGAAGCGATTAGCTATTAGTAAAAAGTCGTAACACCAATAACCAGGAATCAGGAACCAAGAACCAAGACAAATGGAAGCAGCAGCAAAAATAGCATACACCGACCGGTCGTCCTTCCGGATGATGAAAAATAAAATGGCCATGGTCCTGGTGGTCGTTTTGTCGGTGATCACCGCCTCACCGATTGTCCTGATCATCTGGAAACTCGCTGCAGAGGGCTACCGGCAAATCAGTCTGCGGTTTATTATCGAGAATACGCCCGACACCTTTGCCGCGATGACAGCTGTGGCTGCCGGGGAGAAGATCCCCGGGGGCATTGCCAACGGGATCACAGGAACCCTGCTGATGATCGCGGTTGCATCGGTCATTGCCATTCCCCTGGGAATCCTGACGGGAATTTACCTGTACGAAAATCAGGGAAAATTTCTGGCAAACCTGACCCGCAATATTTCGGACATCCTGCAGGGAGTGCCTTCCATCGTGCTGGGGCTGATATCCTACCTTTGGATCGTGAAGTATGTGACAATGGGCTTCTCGGCCCTGGCCGGCAGTGTCTCACTGTCGATCATGATGCTGCCGATGATCGTCCGTTCAACAGAAGAAACCCTGAAAATGATCCCTGTGACATTGAAAGAAGCGGCCCTGGCACTGGGAACGCCCTACCATAAAGTGATATTGAGGGTACTCATCCCGACGGGATTCAGCGGACTGCTGACAGGCATCCTGCTGGGGATCTCCCGCATTTTGGGGGAAACAGCCCCCCTGATGCTGACCGCACTTGGCAGCAACCTGATCAACTGGGACATTACGGAACCCACCAGTGCGGTCCCCCTGCTGATCTGGGAATTTTACAACGATCCGAATATGATCGACCTGATCTGGAGCTCCTCCCTGCTGCTGATGTTCCTCATTTTATTGCTGAATGTGATCTCCAGGCAGATCGCCGCACAAAGAAAATAACCATGACAACAACCATTGCAGAAATTAAAAACCCTGTCCTCTCCGTCCGGAACCTCTCTGTGTCGTACGATAAAAATCAGGCAGTAAAGAACGTTTCGGTCGATATAAAAAAAAATTCGGTGACCGCCATCATGGGGCCTTCCGGATGCGGCAAGAGCACCTTACTCAGGGCCCTGAACCGGATGCACGAATTGTATGAACACATTTCGATGTCGGGCCAGGTACTGATCCACGACCAAAATATCTTTGAGCTGCCGGCCATCCGGGTACGCCGGACGCTGGGAATGGTCTTTCAGCGCCCCAATCCCTTCCCGACCATGAGCATCTACGACAATGTGATCGCAGGCTATAAGCTGAATGGGATCAGCCTGAAAAAGAAAGAGAAGGACGAGATCGTCGAACGCTCACTGCGTGACGTAGCCTTATGGGATGAAGTGAAAGACTCGCTGCACAACAAGGGAAACTTTCTCTCCGGAGGCCAGCAGCAACGTCTCTGCATTGCCCGGGCACTGGCTTTTAACCCGGAGATCATCCTGCTCGACGAACCCACCTCGGCCCTCGACCCCATTGCAACTTCCAAAATCGAAGACCTGCTGGTAAAACTAAAAGAAAACTATACGATCATTCTCGTTACCCATAATATGTCGCAGGCTGCCCGTATTTCGGATTACTCTTTATTTATGTATCTTGGTGAGTTGGTTGAATACGGGAAAACAAAAAACCTGTTTACCAACCCGAAGGATCCCCGGACCGAACAATATTTAACCGGAAAATTTGGTTAATCTTCCTTTAAAAATTTGAAACCATGACCATACGAAAAGATGATGCACTCCACGAAATAGAAGCCGATTTTGAGCGGCTTTCAAACCTGGTACTGAGCCAGCTCGATCATATGGAGCAATTCCTGACCTCAGGCGAACTGAAGATCTCGGACGAAGTAATCGCATCGATCAACGGCAATGAAAAAGAGATCGACAAGGCAGAGGTTAAGCTGAGTGATAAAATTGTGAACACGATCGTTCTGCACCAGCCTGTTGCATCCGAACTGCGGCGCATCATGGCCTGCTACCGGATCCTGATCAACGTGGAACGGATCGGCGACCTGGTTGTGAACATCAGTCATTTTATCCAAAAGATCAAAGCTCCGGAGCTTTACAGTCAGTTTAACGAGGTTCTGTCGAACATGGCGATCCTGAGTTCCAAAATGGTGCGTCAGTCACTGGTTTCGTTTATGCAGGACGACCGGGAACTGGCGATCTGGACCATTAAGAATGACGACATTCTGGACGAGGTCAACAGCAAATTGCTTAAAAAAATGCTGAATAAAACCGGCTCGGAAGAGAAAACCAAACACCTCCTGACGAGCATGGTGACCATCAAGGAGATGATGTCCAACATTGAGCGCATTGCCGACTATGCGACCAATATCGCCGAGGCAGCAATCTATTCCATTGAAGGAAAGGATATCAGACACCACAAACTGGATGTGCAGAAATGAGCGGAGTTCCAAAAATATTGATCGTAGACGATGAGAGGGATTTACTGGAAATCCTCCAGTTCAACCTGACGAGCGAGGGGTTCAGCGTCGATGTTTCCGCCTCGGCGGAGGATGCGCTCAGCAAGCCGTTGGAAAGTTACCATCTTTTGCTCCTGGACGTGATGATGGGAGGTATCTCCGGCTACAAGATGGCCGACATTATCCGGAAGGAACGGCGGCTCGAAGTACCGATCATTTTTCTGACCGCCCGGGATTCGGAAAATGACCTGCTTACCGGATTCAATGTGGGTGGAGACGACTATATTACCAAGCCGTTCTCCGTCAAAGAAGTGATTGTCCGTATCCGTGCGATCCTGAAACGGGGAAAGGTACTGACCGAGCCTGGAACCATGCTCGAGTCGGACAGTCTGAAGCTCGACCTCACCCGAAAGCTGGTCACAATCGATGAACAAGCGGCCAACCTGACCCGCAAGGAGTTCGAAATCCTGGCCCTGCTGATGAAGAACAAGGGTAAATTTATCAGCCGCCAGGAGATCCTCGACCGGATCTGGAGCAACGAGGTGATTGTGACCGAAAGGAATGTCGATGTGAATATTGCCAGGCTCCGGAAGAAGATCGGATCGTACGGAGCCTCTATCATTGGACGGTCGGGATATGGGTATTGCTTTGAGAATTAAATTTCAGGATTGTAAACAACTATACCATGCTAAGAAACAGAACATACCGGCAGCGAATCTTTATTTATTTTCTCTCCGCATTTACTTTGTTCTCAGCGGTTATCCTGTTATTCCAACTGGAGCGTGAAAAAAGATACCGGACTAACCAACTGGAAACCATCCTCGACAATATTGCGGAAATGACGCACCGGTATATTGTTCACAACAATCTTCCCGACACAGCGGGTTTTTCAGGCTTGGATTCCCTCCTGTATATGATTCCGGAACCCAATACGCGGATCACGATCATCGCTAAAGACGGGAAGGTCCTTTACGATAATTTTGTAGCCGATGTGAGCAGATTGGAGAACCACCTCATGCGTCCGGAGGTCCAAAAGTCGCTCTATGAAGGGAAAGGATCCCATATCAGGAAATCGGTATCCACCGGCCAGGATTTTTACTATTATTCCAGAAATTACAAGGATGTGTACGTCCGTTGTGCCGTTATTTATGACATTCAGATCCAAAATTTCCTGAAAACCGAACGGCTTTTTATTTTTTTCATCCTGGCCATGTTCGTGGTGATGTGGCTCATTCTTTTTCTCGTCACAAAAAGGCTCGGCGAATTCATCACCAAGCTGCGTGATTTTGCGGTCCGGGCAGGGAAAAATGAAGACATCGATCCGAACATCGATTTCCCCGACTCTGAATTTGGCGACATCCGACGGCAGATCGTTAAGATTTATGACCGGCTGAAACGGGCAAAAGATGACCTGAGCGCTGAAAAAGAGCGCCTTTACAACCATCTTCACGCCCTGAAAGAAGGCATTGCCTTCTTCTCTCCCCAAAAAGAGAAGATCCTGATGAACAGCCACTTTATCCAATACATCAACCTCATCAGTGAAAGGTCGACCGTCTCCGCGGAAGCGCTTTTCGAAATTGCCGAATTTAAACCACTTCTGAAAAAAATCGATAAATACCTTCGTCCGGATGTGCTTATCAGCCCCAGAGATCTTCCTCAGATCCAGATGACGATCACACGAAACGAGCTGTTCTTCAGAATTCAGGGAATCGTATTTGCTGATAAAAGTTTTGAAATCCTGATTGAAGATATTACCCGTCCGGAAAAAAGAAGGCTGATGAAACAGCAACTCACCTCCAATATCGCACATGAACTGAAGACGCCGCTGGCCTCAGTAAAAGGATATCTCGAAACGATCCTGAACAACCGGAATATGCCACCCGAAAAACTGGAATATTTTGTAGAAAGGGCTTTTGCGCAAAGCGAACGACTGAATGACCTGATCAATGATATCTCACTTCTGAATCATATCGAAGACGCCGGCGAACTTTTTGAATTTAAAAAGACAAGGCTCCGTCCGCTGATCAGTGATGTGATTGAGAATCTGGGATCACGGCTGGAGAGCGAAAAAATGCAGGTCCGGCTTGTGGTTCCCGATCAGGTGGTGGTGTACGGCAATGAAAGCCTGCTTTCGTCGATCTTTCAGAATCTGATCGAAAATACCGTGAATTATGCGGGAACAGGAGCCACAATCCAGATCCGCCAGTATCTGGAAGATGAAAAATTCTACTATTTCAGCTATTCCGATACCGGGAAAGGCATTCCCGAAGAACATCTGAGCCGCATCTTTGAGCGCTTTTACCGCGTGGATGAAGGGCGCACACGCCTGAAAGGAGGAACCGGACTGGGACTGGCTATCGTAAAAAATGCCGTTCAACTGCATAAAGGCGAGATCTCCGTCCGCAACCGGGCAGAAGGTGGTGTGGAATTCTTATTCTCTCTTTCAAAAAAATGAACCCTTAATTAACCTCAAAGGCACTTGGACATATAAAACCCAATTCTCATCATTTCATACTTAAAAGCCTCATAGCTCAATGATATCATTGAGCTATGAGGCTTTTGCTTCTCAGATTAGTTTATCCTCAATATCGGAGGTATCTGCCCGTTAGAGCATGTAATATTAATTAAATATTAATTATTACGCTACATCGTCTTAATCCTTCTAACATACCTTTAGATTCAACTTAAAACCGATAAAATATGAAAGATTTTACCTTTTTATTATGTAATCTCTTGATAGTCACTGCATTATTCCAGGCCTGTCAGGAAAGCAAATTAGAGCTATTGGATTCTTCTGAAGCAAGTATTTGCGATTGCCTACCTGAAATCTATTCAACAGAACCAGGTTCATTGATAACTTATGGGTCAGGAGAGAAAGAAATAACCCTTACTCATTATGATGGAATAAATGTATTCCAAGGTGACATCTTGCTTACTGAGGAACAAATAATCCGAATGACTGCCACCGAGGCCGAATCAGGTGACAGTCCCAACATTAAAACGAGAAGCACAGGGAGGGCAAGTGTTGTAAGTCGTTGGCCGAATAAAGTTGTCCCATATGTAATAAACGGTAGTCTACCAAGTCAAAGTCGTGTTACCAATGCAATTGCCCATTGGGAGTCGTATACGGACTTTGATTTTGTGCCAAGAACAAACCAACAAAACTATATCGAGTTTGTCGTTGGATCAGGATGTTCCTCATATGTAGGAATGATAGGGGGCCGTCAAACGATTAATTTAGCTTCAGGCTGCACGACGGGTAATGTTATTCACGAAATAGGTCATGCGATTGGCCTATGGCATGAACATACTAGGGCGGACCGTAGTTACAGTGTTAATATACTGTGGAATAACATACAGGATGGTGCTGTTCATAATTTTGAAATCTATAATCTGCTGGACTACAGCGGGTATGATTGGGGTACCTTCGATTTTAACTCCATTATGCTTTATGATTCTTATGCCTTTTCAAATAACGGACAGCCCACTATAACAAAAAAAGATGGATCGACATTTACTTCTCAACGTAACGCTCTTTCTTCCTCAGATATTTCCGGGGCAGAATATGTTTACAGTGCTGTGGACCTTTCCTCTCCTCAAAATGTTATTGTAAGTCATGATGGTGTTGAAACTTTGACGATGAGCTGGAATCCGGTGCCAGGAGCAATTGAGTACTGGATTTACACGTTGATGCCTGGCCAAGATGTACAACCAAAGCTTTATCGTATTACTTCCACTAATTATTATGAAAGAGAAATGAAACTAAAATACATCGATGGATATCGATTATGGGTATCTGCCCGGGACTCAAATGGGGATACAAGTCCAGCAGTAGAAGCCACTTGGCAATAAATAAAAAGACACAAAGGAAAGTGCTTATTAGAACTAGGTACTATCTAAATCTGAGATGGTGCCTGTTCTTTTATTTCTTCTGGAACAAAAGTTTACTCATATTCACCCGATTGTTGATTACCTGGGAAAAGTATGGTCGATGTCATACCTTTGCGCAAATGCGCCATAAATCGTTCACACGACTCGGTTCCGAGCATATCATAGCCCTAGATAACGACTCTTCTTAAATGTAATACAAGAGTAAACGATCTTTAATTAAAATGCAATATAATAACCCGTCCTTAGTCTGCGAAAAAGATTGACTTTTTTAGACATGAATACGGGAAAATCAAGACACTGCTTAAGGGCTGGCATTCCGGCCATGATCAGCTCCAAAACAAACCATACCCAAGCTTCCGCCAACGCTTATCGCATTACTGAAGTTAACAACACGAGTTTAAGGTCACTTAAATACCTTTTTTAAGACCAACGACGATATGATCAAATTTATGGGAATTACAAAATTACTAATCGTTCAATTATTTCTGTCCATTTCAATAACCGTCAGTGCCCAACAGGGGACGATCAAAGGGATGGTTATCGACAAAAAGACAAATGAGCCCCTGGTAGGGGCAACTATTCTGCTCGATGGTACAACAACAGGAATAATGACTGATTTTGACGGGAACTACCAAATTGAAAACATCAACCCGGGAACCTATACAATTCGTTGTTCATTTATTTCCTATGAAACTATATTCAGAGAAAAGGTGACCATCGGTCCCGATAAGGTTCTTGAATTGAACTTTGAACTGGGTGAATCAACTGTCGAGATTGAAGACGTCAAGGTGGTAGCAAAAGCAAACCGGGAATCTGAATCCATGTTATTGCTCGATCAGAAAGATGCCGTGATCAGCCGGGAGTCGATCGGTGCCCGCCAGCTCTCCACGCAGGGTGTTTCGGACGCAGCATCGGCCGCAACCAAAATAACCGGCATCACAAAGCAGGAAGGCACTAAGACCCTGAACATTAGAGGGTTGGGCGACCGATACAATACAACTACGCTGAACGGGCTACCTTTGCCATCAAATGATGTGGAAAACAAAAATATCGATCTGGAGCTTTTTGCAACCGATGTGATTGAATATATCGGGGTTGAAAAGATATTCGGAGCCGGCATGCAGGGAGATTTCGCAGGCGCGAATATCAACATTGTCTCAAAAAAGCACTATGGCGATGATTTCTTCAGAGTCGGCTTAAAAAGCGGTCTGAACAGCCAGGCCATGAAAGCAGATAAATTTCTGTTGGCTGACGGAGCCGGTTACTTTGGGTTTTACAACGAATCTGCCCCGGCTTCAATGAGCGACTATGATGTTTTCAAAAATCACTGGAATCCACAGGAAGAAAAAGTATATCCGCATTCGGGGCTTTCTCTGTCGGGCGGGAAAAATTTCAACTTTAAAAATTCTTCGCTCAGCGCATTTGCCACGCTTTCATTTGAGAATGAATATAAATACAGCAATATCATCGAAGGAAAGTACGATGTTGACGGAAGGGCCATCAAAGAATTTAACGGTGATCAATACAATTACCTGACCCAAAGCACAGGCCTGCTCAATCTGACTTACTCGGGAAGCAAAAGCAGCTATTCTTTCAATTCCGTTTTGATGAATACCTCGGATGAAAGCCTGAAAAACCTAAGGGGATTTGTGCGGGATGTGGCTGAAAATGACGGTCTGGTGCGCCGCTCGGAATTCGTCAGAACCACTGCCCTGGTTAACCAGATCCTTGGAGAACACCGCGTTACTGACAAGATGAACCTAAACTGGGGTGTGGCCTATAATCATATTTTGAATGTGATTCCTGACCGGAGGCATAACACCCTTAATCATGAAAACGATAATGAACCGAATACCTTTTACTTTGCCACAAACGATGATGCCAACAACAACCGGTATTTTCATGAACTCAAGGAAAATGAGTATGCTGCAAATATCAGCCTCGATTATCAATTTGGAAAGTCTGTCAACAATCAGCCTTCACGAGGTAAACTAACCGTCGGCTATTCTGCCAAATACAAGGAACGGAGTTTCACGGCTACGCAGTTTCTGCACGAAATTGTCACGAACCGACCGCTAAATGCGGAGGGAACAAACATAGATGACTATTTCAATGACGGCAATCTGCAGGCCGGCATTTTCAGGTTGAAAACATATTCCGCTTATGATTTTATAATCCCATCCACCTACGAGGCGGAACAAACGATCAATGCAGGTTTTACCAGCGTCGACTATAATCTGACAGACAAATTCTTGATTTCTGCAGGAGTGCGACTTGAAAACGTCAGCCAGAAAATCAAATTCAGCACAACCATCAGGTCGGGCGAGAAAAACTTCACTGAATTGAATGCATTCCCCAGCCTGGCCTTCAAATATGCGCTGAGCGACAAAACAAACCTGCGGCTCTCATCGGGCTTAACCTATACATTACCTCAGTTCAAGGAAACAGCACCTTTTCTTTTTGAGGGAACAACCGATGCCACCGTGGGAAATGAATTCATGTATCCGTCAAAAGATTACAGCGTTGACCTGAAATGGGAGTATTTCCCGAAAAGTGATGAGCTTTTCTCCGCAGCGTTCTTCGGGAAGTACATCGCAGACCCGATGAATAAGTTTGTTACGGCTTCCTCCACCAACGACTTCAGTTACGCCAACACAGGCGATTGGGCCAAATTATATGGTCTGGAACTGGAGGCCCGAAAAAACCTGGTAAGCAGTAACAACGGAAAATTGTCAAAAAAGCTGTTCCTCCAGTCCAATATGACCCTGATGCACACACGCCAGGAACTGGACAACGAGAAAATACAGGAAGAAACCGACTATGTATATGCCGACTTTAACAAGAACCATGAAGTATTACAGGGCGCCGCTCCGTTCATTGCGAATACTGTCTTAAGCTATCAGATGGCATGGGGAGAGAACCGCTGTTCTGTAACGCCGGCAATGGTTTACAATTATACTTCCGACCGGCTGTTCCTGATCGGTTATTCGACAATCCCCAACCAGGTCGACAAAGCGTTTCACAGCCTGGACTTTGTTCTCACTTCGCGGCTGAAGAAATTTGGCCTCAACTTCTCGGCTAAAAATCTCTTAAACCCTTCGATTGACAGAGTCCAAGAAAATACATCGGGCGACAAGATCGTCCGCTCCTACTCAAACGGCATAAAGCTCAGTTTTGGCTTTACATACGAACTTTAATTATGATTCTGAAAGAGTTATTTAATAATCAAAATTTGAAAACAATGAGAAAACTGGCATTTTTGATGATTTTTGCATTGGCTGTTGTTAGCTTCAACAGTTGCAATGATGATGACGATGATGATGGCGGCAATGGCAATGGCTTTATTGCAAATCCGGAAGACTTTCAGGGAACGCTCGCAAGTGGCGACAATGTGACCCTCGACGCGACAAAGACCTATAAGCTAAACGGAAAGCTTATTGTCGGCGATGGCGCGACACTCACTATTCCGGCCGGAACAACAATCGAAGCAACTGCTGTTTCTCAGACTAACACGCAGGTGCGGTACATCGCTGTGGCACAGGGCGGCAAAATTAGCGTCAACGGCACCGCCGACAAACCTGTCATAATGACTTCGGCAACAAAAGCGACTGAATCATGGGGTGGTCTGGTTATTTGCGGAAAGGCACCCACAAACAAGTCAGACAGCGGAACAGCCGGAGCAGAAGTTTCGGAGCTGGCTTATGGCGGCACTGAAACGAATGACAATTCCGGTTCAATCACCTATCTGCGGCTCGAATACACCGGATACAAATACTCCGAGACCAAGGAATTTAACGGACTCTCTCTGTTTGGCGTCGGTGCCGGAACAAAGATTGACTATGTGGTTTCCTACAAAGGTGGCGACGACGGCATCGAATTTTTTGGCGGTACCGTAAAAGCCACGCATCTTGTTTCAATCGACAGCGGAGATGACGGCATCGACTTTGCCGACGGGTGGAACGGATCGGGCGAGTTCTGGTTCGCCCTCAACTCGGCAAAATCGGGTATCGAAGGGTCGAACAGTGAAAACAACGGCGCTGCAACTCCTATGACGACGGTCACTCTGAAAAATCTGACCATCTACGGTATGACAGAAAAACCCTATTATCTGAAAGAGGGCGCAGGAAAACAAAACATTGATAATATTGTCATTGGCGGATTAGTTGCGACAAAGCAACAGGCTTACTTTTTCGCAGATAATACTGATAACAATGCAGCCGCCAGGATTACCGCGGGTGAAATTGTCGTTACAAATGCAAAATTCGGCACCCTGGCAGCGGGACAAACGAAAGCCGTTACCGGGCTGACCGTGGGAGAAAGCGCAAGCGCAACCGGTGCCGGCAACGGAGTTGGCAAACCTGCGTGGTTATCTGATGCAATGGCATCCGGAATAACTTTCCCTGCCGCTTTGTAAAATAACTAAATTAAAGATAATTGAAGTGTTGACTTCAATTCCCGTAAATTTGTGAAGCCCCGGAATTAAAAGCCGGGGTTTCTTTTTGTAACCAAATTTTAATCCGGCTGTAACCGCACTGTAATACCCGCCCTTTATCTTTGAATTGTAAAATCAGTTATGTATGAAAAAGTTATTGATGTCAGTATTATTGGTCGGATGTGTGGTTTTCAGCTTTGCTGCTAAGAAGGAAAGCAAAAAAGAAAAAGCAGTCGATGTCGCAGAAGTGACAACAATCAATGGTCGGGTTCTTGATCAGCGGACAAACGAGACGCTTGTCGGCGTTAAAGTCGAACTGAAAGGAACCAATCAGGTAGTTTATACCGATTTCGACGGAAAATACAACTTCGAAAACGTGAAACCGGGCACCTACGTACTGACAGCATCGTATATCTCGTATGAAGAATCGACTGTTGAAGACCTGAAGCTGAATAAGAACATGAATCAGGTCAACATCCTGATGAAGGATGCAAACTGATAAAAAAGGAGCATCATCATACCTGTACGGACAGCTTTCCCCTTCCCTTCCCTGTTCACAGGTATCTTTCATAGAGAAGAACAGCATGAAAACTTCATAGTCACAAAAGGGTTATGTTGTTGGCATGCTTTTTCAATTGTTATCGGAAACCCGAGCATTGCAAAATGCCCGTTTCATATACTTAAGATTATCGCCGCTTCTGAGAGCAGGAGCGGCTTTTTTTTGTGACAGGCATGTTATGTTATAGATCATGTATTAAAAACTTAACTGTTCTGTCATTCACGCAATGAAACGACTATATTTGATTTAAATCTAAAACCGGAGGTCAACATGAGAGCGCTAGTTTTATTTTTTGGATTTTTCCTCTTTTTTACGATTCATCCCTTTGCCCAGGAGATCAGGGAGTCGGGCGGCATCTATTATGCCGGTTCCAAACCTTATACAGGCACTTACACGGACCGTTACGAAAACGGGCATATCAAAACAAGCATGGGCCTGAAAGACGGGTTAAAAGACGGGGAAACCCGGATCTATTTTGAAGGCGGTAAGCTGAAAGAAATATGCTCGTATAAAAACAACCTGATGGACGGAACCTGGACCACCTTTAATGAAAACGAAGTTAAAATTGCCGTAGCCAACTACAAGGAGGGCAAAAAGCATGGCGAATGGAAGGTTTGGGATGATCAGGGACGGTTGATCTACGAAATGAATTACAGGGACGGAGAAAAATCAGGTACCTGGAAAAAATATGATCCGGCAACCGGCAAGCTAACCAGCGAACGGACTTTCTGACATCGTAAAAACCCCACGGACCCATAGGCATTAACTGGGTCCGCTTATCGTTTCATGATCCCGAAAAACAGGATTTTCAGGATATTATCCACCCCCTTTTCGAGATTAATGGTACCGTATTCACCGGCAGTAAGCGGCATCTCCAGACCTTTAATGGCAGTGGTGATCCCGATGGCAGCCAGCGTAAAATCCTTTACGTCGAAGGTGTTTTTCCGGACTCCCTCGATCAGAATCCTTTTGATCATCCTGATCTCGTCCTGCTGGTATTTGTTTTTAATCGTTTCGATAAACTCGATGGCCGTGACATCATTTTCAAGCGCATGGTAGAAATTGGCAAGGCCCCGAAATGTCGTCAGCTTGGTCAGGATATATTCCCGGAGCTTCTCCACAGGATCCGTGTTGCGCATGACCACTTTCTCCAGTTCACGCTTCAGCACGTCCACCTCTTTAAGAATTACCGCCTGAAACAGATCTTCCTTGCTTTCAAAATAATAATAGAGTGAACTCTTCCCCTTTCTTACCGCGTTGGCAATATCATCGAGCGTTGTTTTTTTGTACCCGTATTTGCTGAAAATGTCCTGAGCAATCTTCAGGATATATTCGCGGTTCACGTCTTTTTTGTTAATCCCATTACCCTGGCTAACGACCATATTCGGAAGGTTTTTTTAACATTTGGAGCGTAAATATAATCTTTTTTCGAACATTTAATTCCTTCTTTCCAGACAGATTCAGAAATCAAGATGCAACAAGCTTAAAGTCAAGCTGTTTCCGCTCAAGGTTTGCCCGAACGATTTCGACTTTCACAGCTTCGCCAAATTGATAGGTCTTTTTGGTATGTCTTCCGGTAAGGCAATAATTTTTTTCATCGAAAATATAGAAATCATCATCAAGATCCCGGATCGAGACCATCCCTTCACATTTATTCTCCTCCAGCTCCACGTAAATACCCCAGTCGGTGATTCCCGAGATCACGCCGGAAAAAATTTCTCCGATCTTGTCCTTCATGAATTCGACCTGTTTGTATTTGACAGAAGAACGTTCGGCCGAGGCAGCCCGGATCTCCATATCGGTCGAGTGCTTACAGTGATCTTCATACTTCTGGGCATTGGCCGACCGCCCGCCCTGCAAGTACCGGTCGAGCAGCCGGTGCACCATCACGTCGGGATAACGCCTGATAGGTGAAGTAAAATGCGTGTAATACTCAAAACCCAGTCCGTAATGCCCTATATTCCTGGTCGAGTATTCAGCCTTGGCCATCGAACGGATTGCCAGCGACTCGATCACATTTTGTTCAGTCTTCCCTTTGATCTTCTCCATCAGGTCATTCAGCGATTTTGAAATCACTTTGGGAGTGGTCATATGGATGTCATAGCCAAACTTTTTAATAAAATGGTTGAAGTTCTGCAGCTTATCGGGGTCCGGCTTGTCGTGGATCCGGTAAACGAAGGTTTTGGGCTGCTTCCGGGCGGGTACCTTTCCGATAAACTCGGCTACTTTCTTGTTGGCCAGCAACATGAACTCTTCCACGAGCATATTGCTTTCTTTGGCGTCCTTAAAATAGACCGACAAAGGCTTCCCCTGTTCATCGAGGCGAAACTTCACCTCTGTACGTTCAAAAGAAATGGATCCCAAACGGAACCTTTTTTGGCGCATGAGCTGGGCCAGCCCGTTCAGCCGAAGCACCTCATCGCTGTAATCGCCCTCCTTTGTCTCGATGATCTGCTGCACCTCGTCGTAGGTAAACCGCCGGTTGGAGTGAATAATCGTTCTCCCGAACCACTGATCTGTTATCCGGGCCTCCTCATTCATTTTAAAAACAGCCGAAAAGCAAAGCTTGTCTTCGTCGGGGCGCAGAGAACACAATTCGTTCGAAAGCTTCTCCGGCAACATCGGAACCACCCGGTCGACCAGGTACACCGATGTGGCACGGTTATAAGCTTCTTCATCCAGAAAAGAATCGGACTGCACGTAATAACTCACATCGGCAATATGCACGCCTATTTCCCAAGTACCGTCCTCAAGCCGGCGAAGTGAAAGCGCGTCGTCAAAATCCCTGGCATCGTCCGGATCAATTGTAAAAGTGACCACGTCACGCATATCACGCCGTTTTTCGATTTCCTTCCGGGGAATGTCGACCGGAATCTTTTCCGCAGCTTTAAGCACCTTTTCGGGAAAACGCAGGGGCAGGTCATATTCGGCAAGAATGGCATGCATTTCCGTCTCATTCTCCCCCACATTCCCCAGGATCTCGATCACCTCTCCAAACGGGTTTCTGGCTTTGGCAGGCCATTCGGTGATCCGCCCGACCACCTTCTGTCCATTCTTTGCGCCGTTAAGCTTTTCGAGGGGAATGAACAAATCAAAGCCCGTTTTTCCAACGGGAATCAGGAAGGCAAAATTACGGGAGCGCTCAATCACCCCGACAAAGGTCGACTTGGCCCTTTCAAGGATCTCTTCCACTTCGCCTTCCAGTTGATGGCGTTTCCTCCGTGCGTACAGGTACACCTTAACCAGGTCGCCTTCCATGGCGTGGTTCAGGTTACCCTGCGAAACCAGGACGGGTTCTTCGGCTTCTTCCGAATTGACATAAGCAAAACCCTGCGGCTGCAGTTCAACCCGCCCGGTAATGTAACCGCCGCGCGTCCTCAGCCGGAACCGGCCACGTTGCACCTGGTCAATTTTACCGCTTTCGCCAAGTTCGTCCAACACCACACTGATCAGCCGCACAATTTCCGGATCTTTAATGCTCAGAGCCTGGGCAAGCTGTTTATAATTAAATGTTCGTTGCGGATTATCGTAAAAAACCGAAAGGATTTCCTGTTTCAGGTTCTTTTTATTAAAGGCAGCTCCTGACTTCTTCTTTTTCTTCTTGCCCATTCCGATTGTTTTTTAATTGTTCCTTTATTTCAGATAAAACGGCATAGTTTCCGGCAGTTCCCGGGTGACGATAATAATTTTTCCGCTCCGGGTGCTCCGCGATTACTTGCCTCCATAGATCGACTGAAGGGGATATACCTCCAGCTTTTCCACCAAAAGCTCACCGCCTGTATTATATAAAACAAGATCCTCCGCCCCGGGTTCAGGATTGAAACAACTGGACATCACCAGCTTTCCTCCGTTACAGAAGAGTTCAACCGAACTGCGGTCGACCAGGATCTCCATCATGATTTTCCCGTCTTCCGGCACCAGGTCAGCCGTTTGCCCGAGGCAGTTAATCTTCTTTTTTGTTGCATCATACCGGATTTCCGTCCCTGTCGCGTCGCGTGAGTTCCGGAGCAAAAAGCCAAAGCTGTTTACCGACTTCAGATCGAAGGTCGCGATGATGTGCAGGCAATCTCCTTTTTGTCCTTTCAGCGGGTTTTTATTTAGCCCCGGTATCAGGTTTCTGTTTTCCATCACAAAGCCTTTGCCGTGCAGTGTTTTGATTTCACCCACCGGATTCCTCACCAGGCGAATCCCTCCCATGGTATTGACCAGACTCAGCTCACAGGGGAAGCTCATCTGCCCGTTAAAAGGCATACCCGGGTAATTTCCACCTCTCATCCAGGCAATCTGGATCACCCGGCCGTCGCCGGCCGGAATATTGCTCCAGGTTTGGGTGGCATAATAATTGGCTCCGAAGTCACTTTTTCGCTTAGGTCCTTCCGGAACAAATTCTTTTCCGTCGAAGGCGCCTATGTAATAGGAACCATCACCGTCAAAAATCACCCAGCGTTTATCATCGGCCCGCCGGTTCACCGGAAGTTCCACCAGGTCGGGGCATTCGTAAAAGCCAGCCAGGTGGCTTTCAAATTTCCAATCCGTCAGGTTCACAGAGCTGTAAAAAGAAATCCCCTGCAGACTCTCTTCTCCCTCCGGCTTCCGCCACAGGAGCATGACATATTTTTGTCCGGGTTCATACCAGAATACCTTTGGATCGCGGGCATCATCCTTCTCATCAAAAGGGATGACAGGATTGGCTCCGTACTTCAGCCAGGTCCTCCCTTTATCGTTGCTGTATGCCATCCGCTGGCCGCATTGCCTGCTGGTGTAAAAGATCAGCATTGCAGGCCTGTCGCCCTCTTTCAGTCCCGTCACGTTCCTCTGATCGATGATCGCCGATCCCGACCAGGCGGTACAGTGCTCCTTGTCGCGCGAGTCATTGTCGGGCGTAATGGCAACCGGCAGGTGCTCCCAGTGGACCAGATCGGTGCTCACCGCATGTCCCCAGTTCATATAGCCCCGTTCGTTCCCAAAAGGGTTATGCTGATAAAACAAATGATATTCTCCTTCAAACCAGATCAGACCGTTGGGATCATTCTGCCAGTTCTTCGCCGGTGTGAAATGAAACTGAGGCCTGTAAACTTCGTTAAACGGCCTCTTTTCGGGAGAAGCGCCAACAAAAAGAAGAATAAAAAGAGTCAGCACTGCCGACTTGATGAGATTTTGCATCATATCTTATGTTTTGCGGAAACTATCATCAAAAATAAAGAATTTATCACACAAACCGGCAATTCTGCTGATGCACGGAATCAAAGAATTCACGCCCTTCCCTGTAACCCTACCGCGCCCTTTCCCTCCTCCAGGATATCTGCCGGTTCATGCGTCCGGATCATCACACCGCCGGCAACCCGGGTTGACAGATTCACCCTCCAAAAGTTGGGTTTCTACAATCACTTGACAGAAAGTAACTTAATACAGTCGCTCAAATAAAAAATCAATGAAATCGCGCAAAGAGTGATGAATTTCAAATATTTCTCTATCTTTGCTGTCAAATTATCAGTGATACGTCATGCTTTTGAACAACTCTTTTTATTACTACTTTTATTACTTCGCTTCATTTAACGGGGTCGAAAAGTAGCCTGATTTGTCTAAAGCAAATAAGAAATACGAAAGGTCCCGTGAAAATGGGGCCTTTTTTTATTTATTTAAACACGTCTTCCATGAATGTAACGATTATCGGACTGGGCCTGATTGGCGGATCGATCGCGAAGGATCTCCGCAGAACCGGTTTTGCCACGCAGCTCACCGGAGTTGAATCCAGTGCCCTTCACGCCGAAGAAGCGCTCCGGCTGGAGCTGACAGAGGAAGTCCTGCCGTTGGAGCAAGCTGTTCAGAAAGCAGATCTGGTCATCCTCGCAGTGCCGGTCGACGTGATCCTCGATCTGCTGCCCCGGGTACTGGACCTGATACCGGAAAGGACAACGGTCACTGATATGGGATCGGCCAAGATGGTGATCTCAAAAGCAGTCGAAAACCATCCCCGCCGGCGGAACTACATTGCCGCCCACCCCATGTCGGGAACCGAGAACTCGGGTCCCCTGGCCGCACTCGACAGCCTGTTTTCAGGAAAAATAGCCATTATCTGCGATCAGGAGAAATCCGGCCCGCAACATCTTGCCTTTGTTGAAAAAATGTTCCAGGTGATGGGGATGAACATCGCCTACATGTCGGCCGACGAACACGACCACAGTACTGCTTTCATCTCCCATCTGCCCCATGCCACAGCTTTCGCCCTGGCCAATGCTGTCCAGTCGAAGGAAGACCGCTCCATCATTTTCGATCTTGCCAGCGGAGGATTTCAATCGACCGTCAGGCTTGCGAAAAGTTCACCGGAAATGTGGGGACCGATTTTTCAACAAAATAAAACGTACGTTGTTGAATCGCTCGAGGTTTACATCAGGCACCTTCGGGAACTGAAAGAAAGCATCCATTCGGACGAAAAAAGAATGTACACACTGATGAATCAGGCGAACAAGATCAGGGGAATCCTGGACGGGAGCACTTCCAGTCTGATCAAAAATGAAGAAACAATAGTTAAATTTTACACCAAATAGCAAAATGGGAACAGAATTAGACATCAGGCCAATCAAATCGTGGCTGCCCAATCTTAACAATCCCCTGTTGATCGCCGGCCCCTGCAGCCTGGAGACCGAAGAGCAGACCCTTGAAACAGCGCACTTGCTGGCAAAAGATCCGCGGGTATTTATCTTTCGCGGCGGCGTGTGGAAACCCCGGA
>JBFXKJ010000004.1:0-51681 GCA_050173895.1 Mangrovibacterium sp.
CGTTGAGGCCGACCGCAGGTTCGCGGCCAGCTTACTGAAATGCTCCGGCGCTTTGGTGGTCTGCGACAACAATACGGAAGGTTTGCTTAGGTCGGCTTTGCGGAGGTCCTCCTCGTTTTCAACAATGACGGCCTGATTCGCGGTTTGCCCGCTGAGGCCGGTGACCTCCGCGTGACCTTTCGAGCCGTAAATAATCACTTGTCCCCCCTCTTGCTGCATTTTCAGGTAAGCATCCCGGATTCGCTTTTGCAGACTGAGCACAATGGGGCAGGTGGCATCGATCAGCTCAATATTGTTTTCACGGGCATAATGATATGTTTCCGGTGGTTCGCCGTGCGCCCTCAGCAGCACCCGGCAGTCTTTCAGGCTGAAATATTTTTCGTGACCGATCATTTCCAGTCCGATTTGCTCCAGCCGGGCGACTTCCTCCGCGTTATGCACGATGTCGCCCAGACAGTAAAGTTTTCCGCCCGCAGCGAGTGTTTCCTCCACCGTCTTGATGGCTCTGGTTACGCCAAAGCAAAAGCCGGAATGCCCGTCAATTTCAACTTTCATCTTTTCCCGTCCTTTCTTTGATTTGCTGAAGTGCCCATGCCAATTGTTGCTCCCGGTTGATGTCGCTGTTATCCAGGACCAGCGCATCATCTGCTTTCCGAAGAGGACTGATTTCCCGGGAGGAGTCGATCCGGTCCCGCTCCTGCACGTTTTGCAGGATTTCCTGATAACTCACCGGTACCCCTTTGGCTGTCAGTTCATCGTATCTCCGCTGCGCCCGGACTTCCGGTCTGGCGGTCATAAATATCTTAAGTTCGGCCTGCGGAAAGACGACCGTTCCAATGTCACGGCCATCCATCACGATGCCCTTGTTTTTTCCCATTTCCTGTTGCTGGCGAACCAGCGCCGATCGTACCTCCGGGATCGTCGCTACCGGGCTCACGCTTGCAGAAACCTTGATTTGCCTGATCTCTTCTTCGACATTTTCGCCGTTCAGCCAGGTGTCGTTTTGCCCGGTCCGTGCGTTGAAACGAAATTCAATGTGAATTTCACTGAGGCGTTCGATGAGGCCCTGCCTGTCTACATTCCCGTCTTCTGCCAGCTTGTTACGCAGCGCGAACAGGGTCACTGCCCGGTACATGGCGCCGCTGTCAAGATACAGGTAATTCAGCTTTGCGGCCAACTCCCTGGCTACCGTACTTTTCCCGCATGAGGAATGGCCATCGATGGCGATAATGATTTTCTTCATAGCGACAAAGATAATGAAATCCTCCTGTTTCGGCGAACCTCCCCGTAAGCGTTACGGAATGCCGAAGCCCTAAGGTGGAACGATCATTCGGTAAGTGTATTCGCCCGGATCAGCTCTTCGGTAATGGCATATACAACCGGACAGATTTCGCAGTTTTTCAAGGTGAGCGCACCAATCTGGTAAAACCGGTTGCGATCGGTATGCGGGTACTCGCGGCAGGCTTTCGGCCGATCCTGATATACGCTGCAACAATTGTCGGCCATCAGGAAAGTGCAGGGGCTTTGTCTGAACACGTAATCCTGGTCTTCGTCCATGTACAGGTACCGGCTGATGAATTCGGAGGGTTTCATCTTCACCTTCCGTGCGAGCCGTCCTGCATCTTTGTCGGTAATGATCGGACTGATCGATGCGCAACAATTGGCGCAGTCAAGGCAGTTGAAATAGCTGAAGGCTTCATCGTGCAGCGCATGAACCGCCTGGTCGAGCCTGGGAGGCTTCTTTTTTTTCATCTTTTGAAAAAATGAGGAAAACTCTTTTTTGCGGTTGGCAGTCATTTCCTTTAACTGCTGCGTAGTATAGTATTGTACGGCCTTCATCCTGTTTCGCTTTCAGCGCAAAGAACGTTAATTTTGCAGAGAACACAAAAAAGCGGGCCGTCTCAGAATGTCGGGACAGCCTCGCTTTATATGGATGCTTTTTTCGGGGCTAAATTAAAATTTTCAATCTTCCGTAGGATAAATTGACTTTGCTGCCACCTCTGTCGAATTACTCGGCGAAGCTGACGGGGATACGAAGTACGAAGCTGACATTGCGGCCCATGTTGTAAATTCCCTGCCGTCCGGTTTCCGGGTTGACCGGTGCATATTTCAAGCGGCTCAGGTGATTTTGGTAGGCCGCATTGGTCAGGTTGTTCACGGTGACATTGACTGAGAACAAGGTTTTCCTGCCGGAGGTAAAGTCGGCTCCCGCGCCAATGTGGAAGAGCGTGTAGGCAGGGGTGCGTGTTTCCGAGCCATATGCGGCGTAAAAATGGTCCTGCGTCAGATTGTGGTCCATAACAACCTTCAGGTATCCGTTCCGCACAAAGCGGTTTACGTGCTCCACATCAGCCCTGACTTCAGCAATCCAGCGGGGAGCGGGCATCTGTGGAAGGTAATGGGATGAATCCGGTTGATTTTTCAAAATGCCCCGGGTATAGGAGAAACTGTTTTCAAAATGCAGCCAGTCGAGCGGATGCGGATGAATATCCAGGCTGAACTCACCCCCGGTGAGCAACGCCTTGCCCGCTGTAAACCGGAATACAGGTAACTCATCGTACAGTGAGTCGCCCCCTGCCACAGCATTCAGCTTATGGCTGAAGATATAATGATCGACTGAATTCCGGAACAGGTTGAGGCTGGCCGACAGGTGATCGGTATTCAATCCGAATCCCAGGTCAAGCTGAAGGCTGGTTTCCGGCTTCAGGTCCGGATTGCCGGTTTCGTAACGAAAGGTACCTTCGTGTTCCCCGTTCGATCCCAGTTCGGCAATATTAGGCGCACGGAATCCCCGCGACAGGTTAAAACGCGAATGGATTGTTTCGGAGATCTGCCAGGTAAAGCCCAGACTCCCCGAAAAGCCGGTAAAGGACTTGTCTTGTGCGGAGAACCGTTCAACAGCCTGCGGGTCGGCCGGAGAAACCTTCTCTCCGTCGCTGTTCACGAACAAAGCATCGATCCGTTCGGAGCGCCGGTCCACGCGCAGTCCGCCTGAAATGTCGAAGTCGCCCCACCCCCTGTTCGCGACCGAAAAAACACCCCAGTCAAATAGGTGGTAGGCGGGGATCAGGAACTCCGGGCCTTTGTTGCCCGACCTCTGCCACATGCCGTTGATGCCGGTGGTCAGTTTCCATCCACCCATCTCCGGGAAACGGTATTTCAGATCATAGTTCAAGGTGTTCAGCAAAAAATACAATCCATATTCATCAAGCCTGCTAAATTCCTTTCTTTTGTTTTGCTGAAGTCCGAGTGTAGCCCGGAGATTGCCATTCCCAAGGTAAATGCTGTTATTCCAGGTCGCTTTTAAATGCGTGATTTTCTGGAATGGCGGATCGGGTTGATATGACTTGAAATCCCTGGTGGTTGCCGGTACTTTCTGCTGTCCTCCTGCCGCATCACTGGTGACCTTCAGAAATTCGCCGTCGCTGTTTCTCTCGCCCCCGATCATGCCGGGAGTCAGATGGTAGCGACTGAAGTTGAGGTGAGAGAATCCCCAGGACCGGTTCACACCAAGCAACAGACTGCCGGCCTGTTCCCTGAAACCTGAGTTGTAGACAGGCCCGTCATATTTGTTTTCATAGGCGTGTGCGAATTTCCCGCTGTAGCGGGCTTCCCAGATCAATCCCTGACGGTTCCCCGCAACGTGGACCGAATAGCCGGCGAGACCGTTGTTAGACTGATAGTTGCTGCTGATGTCCCCTTTGACGGAGCCATCGGGCAAAACAGGGGAGGGTAAAAAATTGATCACCCCCGCCATGGCATCTGAGCCGTAAAGCAAACTGGCCGGGCCTTTCAGTATTTCAACATGATCGACATCATAACTGTCTATCTCCGTACCATGTTCGTCGCCCCATTGCTGGCCTTCCTGCCGGATCCCCTGGTGGAGTACAATAAGCCTGTTGTAACCCAACCCGCGGATGACCGGTTTTGAGATTCCGCTTCCGGTGGTGATCTGCGATACGCCCGGTACGGTCGAAATCGCATCGATCACATTCGAAGAGGCCGTCTGCATAAGCTGACTGTGAGGCACGATCTCGATGGGGGCAGGCGTGCGTTTTTGTTCGGTGACCCCGGGCTGACCCGTTACCACCACTTCTGCGATCTCGGTTACGGACTTTTTCAGGGCGAAATTTTTTTCGCCGGCAATACCCGGATCGACCATTCCGGTGAACGATCTGAAACCAAGGCTGCTTACCTGGATCAGCAAGCGGGCAGACGGCAGCCGGTCGATCCGGTAAGTCCCGTCCGATCCGGCAAGTGTGCCCCTTTTCAGGTCCGGTAAATAGATGACTGCACCGGGCAATGGTTCGCCGGTGCTTTCATTGGTAATCCTTCCCGTTAAGCTGGTCTGAACGCTTTTCGCTTCAGGCAGGGCATTCGCCTGATGAACAACCATGAGCATGGCTGTCAGAATAAAAATATTTTTTAGCATGTACGTGCGATTTAACAGGCGGAATGACAGCAGTCTTCTGCTACCGTCTTCCTGATTTTTTAAATGAATCTGTAAAATGAAAAACGGTCCCGCCTCCGTAAAGAGGGAGATCAGGAAGCCATGCAGAGAACTGCCGGCGGCGCCCGAAGGAGCACATAAAGAGGGGTTGAAACAAAGCTTCCGGAAACAGGCATTACGCGGATGGCCGAATAGCCGGCCGGCCAAACGCAGATTTCCGGAATGGGGGTATGGGTGAAGTGATAAAAATGGAAGTCACAAACAGGACAGTCTTCTTTCGGTTGTCCGAGCGCATGTCTTCCTGTTTCCGCACCGTAATTCCCGGTTTCGTCGTGTTCATGCTGATGAATGGCTTTATCAACGGTTGGGAACACGAACAGGAGCAGGTGAACGTACACCAGCAATAAAAAGTTGTGCCTGTATTTAGGTTTTCCCGTCACGTTCAAAATCTGTCACATTCAAAGATTGCAGTACCGAAAACAAAGATCGCAGCCGAAAGTTAAACTATGATGACTGTTTTTTTAAACGTTTTAAAAAAAATACAGACGGATTGCTTTTCATCCCGGCCAAAAACAGACCCGAAATGACAATCAGAATCCCGGTCGCCTTTTGAATATTGATCTGATCACCAAGGATAAGAAATGAAAAAACGGCCACAAAAACCGGGATCAGGTTCACAAACATGTTGGACTTGTTGATCCCCAGGTGACGGACACTGTAGGTGAAGAAAATGAAAGCCAGGATCGATGCGAAAACAGCAAGTTTCAGAATAGCCGAAAAGGCCTCCGCATTGAAAGGGGTGGCAAGCATAGACGAGGATTCAAAAATAAGCCAGAAGGGGAAAAACATGAACACGCCAAGCAGGTTCTGATAACTGATAATGGTGTACCCGTTGTAAGTTGCAGTTAGCCGTTTCAGGACCACTGCATATCCAATGGCTGCAAGAACAGCTAAAAATTCAAGTGCCAGCCCCAGAGGGGAGGCCGAAAGCCCGTAGGCGGTGTCGAAGACAACCAGCGAAACGCCCGCGAACGATACCGCTAATCCCGCAATATTCATCCGGCTCATCCGTTCCTTGTAGAAATACCAGGCAGCCAGGGTCGTAAAGAGCGGGATCGTCGAAATAACCACTGCCGCAACAGTCGGCGAAATATACGTCAGTCCGAAACTCTCCCCCATAAAATACAGAAAAGGTTCAAAAAAGGAAAGAAGCACCATCCACCCCAGGTCTTCTTTTCTTAACCGCTGTAGTTTGCCGCTTAGCTTTGAAAAGAGAAGAATGAGCGCTGCTGCCAGACTCAGACGAAACAGCACAACGGTCATCGGTTCGTAAGCTTTGTATGCGACCTTAAACCACACAAACGAAAAACTCCAGAAAAACATAGCCAGGAGCGCTGCTCCGTAATATTGTAAGGTCTTGTTCATTTTTCAGTTGAGGATGGATCTCTCTGTTTTTAACAGCAGCAAAAATAAGAATTCTCTCTTCAATGTCAACCCCCCGGCTCAAAACTGCTTGTAAGGAGTTGCCGTGACAGGGGCCTCTTTGTCTTCGGCTATCAGCCTGTACCGCACACAATTATTCCAACCTTTCTGTCCCCGGTTGCAAAACACATTCCTGATAAGGAATGGAGGCACCCGCTCCACAATCAGTCTTTCCTGATATACCGGGCAGGTAACCGAGTAGGGGCATAGTTTCCCTAAATTCTGTTGCTCGAGCATATCTTTTAATTTATTTGTATTCCCGTTCTTAATTCCCTAACAGGTAAATCTCATTATTGTTTGGCGGTAACCGGCATGCGACCTCATACCTTCTGACATAAACCGACATAAAAAAAGGATGCCTTTTCAGACATCCTTTTAAGGGTGGAAGATCGGTCTCGAACCGACGACCTTCGGAACCACAATCCGACGCTCTAACCGACTGAGCTACATCCACCGTGTAGTAAAAATCGCTGCAAATATAGTATTAATTTGAATTTTGCCCAATCATTTTGGTCAGATATGGGCTAATATTTTCATTTCCGCGCTAAAGTCTTTCTTTGTCAATGACTTTACCATTCGCACTGACCAGTAAAAAATAGCGGACCAATTCTTCGTCGCGTACAATCAATTCATATTCAATGAGGTCGTTCTCGTGAATGGCGATTGCATTCATCAGTTCTCCGTGAGCCTGAGCAGTTTCCTGCACCCGGGCAGGCACTGCCGATAAATGAAGATTCACCTTCAGGTTTATAAAATTTCCGGTTGCTTTATAGCGGGCGATGTGTTCCAGTTCATCTTTGTAAAATACAGCTTCATAATGATCTTCAACCTTGCTCCACTCTGTATTCAGTGGATTGTCAAATTGTTGGTTAAATGCTTCCCTGACCGGCGGCGGGATGGCCGTCCCCTTGCTGCCGCTTATTATTTTAAGGAAAAAGTTTTTTACATCCATTGCGTTTAGTTTCTTTTAAATTGTGCATATCTGAAAACACCGGCACATTTGGATCGGGTCCGTTTCTTATTTGCCGGCGTTTCTGATGATTACTTCCTTAAAGACGGAGAATTTTCGCGAGGTAACTATAAAAAATGATTAATCTTTCTGAAAACATTCCTTATAAAGATAAATAACACGGGTCCTGGCCCGCTTTAACCTCATTTTTACTGCGTCTTCACTGATCCTGAGAGTCGAAGCAATATGTTTTCCCGAAAGATTATCCTGGTACTTCATCAAAAGCAAGGCTTTTTCTTCCGGGTGTATCATCTCCATGATCTTCATCAGATTGTCGTAGCTCAAATCCTGAAGATCGGCTTCCGATTCATCGATGATGTCCGGGATCTCATGCTCATTGTTCCAGTTGGGATAATGAAGCTTTTTCTTCAGCCTCAGGTAATCAATCGAATAATTATAAGTAATTGCGTAAAGCCAGGAAGAAAAGGATGCATTTCCTTTAAACCCCGGCAGCTTCTCGTAGGCTTTTGATAAAATATCATTGGCAAAATCCTCAGCCTGATGCCTGTCTTTTATAAAGCTGTGGCATTTGTCCACCACTTTTTGATAATACCTTTTATAAAGGACCTCAAAAAGCAGCACTTTCTTTCCCTGAACGATCAGCCTGATCAATTCTTCGTCACTAATGGAAACGTGTTCTTCCTCGCTCGCACGTGTTTGTTGACCGCCGTTTTTTTTGTATTTTTCCTGATCCATATGAATCCAGATCCCATTGTGCGGTGTCCGTGAAGGAACACCATCTTATTTTTGCTGTAAAAATCGAATTTTTTTTTTTACCAGCCGCGTTACTTCACCAAAATACTCCGTCTAAATGGAGATTTCAACAATGATCTTAACAAAACGAAGATAAATCATTACGTTTGGAATTAAAACCGAAAATTAAATTTTACTAGTTGACGATGAAAAAAAAGTTGATGTTCGTAGCGATGGCTCTTAGTGTTGCTGTCCTATTCAGTAGTTGCGGAAAAGTTCCGCAGGCAGAAATTGATGCTGCGTTTGCTGCTCTTGACTCTGCAAAAATGGCCGGTGCTGATGTTTATCTTGCCGACGAGTACTCCGCTCTGCAGGATTCGATGAAAGCGATTACCGAAAGCGTTGAAGCTCAGAAATCAAAGTTCTTCGCAAGCTATGGTCCTATCAAGGAAAAACTTGCCAAGGTAAATGAACAGGCTGTTGCCGCTGTAGCAAGAACAGAAGCCCGCAAGGAAGAAGTAAAGCAGGAAATCGCTGCTCTCCAGGCAGAAGTAACGACTCTGCAGACTCAGAACAATGAGTTGGTTGCCAAGGCTCCTAAAGGGAAAGAAGGAAAAGCAGCCCTGGAAGCTATCAAAGCCGACATTGCGCTGATCGACAACACCATGGGTGAAGTAGGTACCCAGGCTGCTGCCGGCGACCTGATGGGTGCGTTGGATAAGGCAAAAGCTGCAAAAGAAAAAGCCACTGCTATCAATACCGAATTGAACGAAGTGGTTGCAAAATACGCCAAAGGTCAGAAATAACGGAATTGAATAGTTGAATAAGAACTGATTTCCCCGAAGATCTTCTTCGGGGATTTTTTGTAAACGAGTGGGTCGCCTATCGACCCCTTATTCATTTTATAATATGCGAAGAAGAAAACGTAAGCAGATCAGGCTGATTGCATGGTTAGGAGGAGGAGGGCTTCTGCTTATTGGCGGTTCGCTTTTGATTTGGCTGGCGCCCCAGCCACCCCAGGAGGAACTCAGGCTTGCGCGTGGAGCGTTAGCCCGGGCTCAAAAAGCGAGTGCCGACGTGTTTGCCGATTCACTTTATCATCAGGCTCAGCAGCACTATGATTCGGCAATGGTTTGTTGGGCTGCCGAGAATAAGCGTTTTTTTCCATTTCGCGATTTTGACCGGATGGCTGCCTATGTCAGGCAAGTAACCGCTGTGGCGGTAGAAGCTGAAAAACAGGCGCTTAAGCAGGTATCCAACACAAGCAACCTGGTTCAAAAAGGAGTGGCCGATCTGGGCACACGGGTGAACCTTTATGAACGAAGGTACAAGCATATGCCTTTGCCGTCAAACGTGATTAATGACCATAATGTCGGCAAGATGAAGCTGTCTGAGAGCCGCATAGCCCTTGAGGGAAATCGATTCAAGGAGGCTTACCGACATTTCCTGATCGCTGATGAGCGGATAAAACGTTCCAATGCGCGGGCAGAACAAATCCTGATTAACTGGTTTGATCAGTACCCCGTATGGCGCAGGTACGCCAGTCAGGCCATTTCCATGTCCAGGGGTGGACGGAAGGTAATTCTCGTCGATAAATTTGCCCATAGCTGTATGCTCTATCAAAACGGACAAATGATCCGTCAGTTTACGGCGGAGTTCGGGAAAAACTGGATGGGACACAAACGGACCGGCGGAGACAAAGCCACCCCCGAAGGAATATACCGCGTCACACAAAAAAAGGAGGGCGGACGCACGATCTATTATAAGGCCTTGCTGATTAATTATCCGAACGATGAAGACCGGAAACAATTCGCCCAGGATAAGCGCAAGGGGTTGATCCCCGCGCGCGCCGGGATCGGAGGGCTCATTGAAATTCACGGAGGGGGAGGTAAGGGCATTGACTGGACTGACGGCTGCATCGCGCTGCGCAATGATGATATGGATGCACTCTATCGGCTGGTCGCCGCGGGCACTCCTGTCGTCATCGTTGGTTCAATGAAGCCATTGAATTGATAAGGAGACTTTCGTCTTTGCGGTTCGGTCGAAGAACGGACATCAAACGAAAATGTACAACATTGGGTTGAAAAAATAAAAGTATGAACAAAGAAAAATGGGGGAGCAGGATTTACGCTGTATTGCTGACAGGCGTTGGCTTGCTTTTATTCGTGTGCTGGATTTATGCAGGCGTCCCCTGGCTAAAGAATGCAGGCTTTCTGATTTCAGTGAATAATGATCAGGTGGAAGAAGCACCCGGTGCCGGTGTCCCTGCCAAAAAGTCGTTAATCACCGATATCGGAAATCTCGAAAAGAAACTCGACCGGCTCACCCCTGGCGGCGCTTATCTGGTGATCAATACTTCTGAAAATACCTTCTTCCTTTATAAAAAAGGAAAACTGATCAGGAATGGGATCTGTTCTACTGGTAGTTATGTTAAATTAGAACTGAACGATCAAAAACACTGGGTGTTTCAAACTCCAAAAGGTGTTTTCTCCGTTCGCGGAAAAACAACCTCTCCCATTTGGAAGAAGCCTGACTGGGCTTTTATCGAAGAAGGCCTGCCCGTCCCCTCGGCCAATCATCCTTCACGGTACGAACGGGGCGTCTTAGGCGATTATGCGCTTTACCTGGGAGATGGTTATATGATTCACGGGACTTTGTACAAGCGCTTTCTTGGCCTGCCGGTGACCCACGGGTGCGTCCGGATGAATGATGAAGACCTGGAAGATACTTTTAAAACATTGCCCGTCGGTGCAAAGGTCTTTATCTATTAGTTCCTTTAGTCTATATTGTCATTCAACATCCTTACACGAACAGATAAAATGAATCTGAAAAAACATATTCCCAAACTATCCGATCGCTCCCGGCCTTTTCTGAAGGGGATGGCTATCCTTGCCGGACTTGTCGCCCTGCAATATTCTTTCTTTTCGGTCAAATCTGTCCGGGACCGGATGAAAGCAGTGAACAGCCAGGTTGAGGTTCAATTGTTGACTCCTGCCGAAGTGGAGAAAGATACCTCCTGGCTCAGGCTTTATAAGGAGAAAGACTGGCTTGAGACGCGCCTCCAGATTGCCCGTACCGATTCCATCAGTCTGTCGGTTAATCTGCAGGACAGTTCGCTTCAGATCGAACTGAAAGGAGTTGTGCTGAAGAAGACCAAAATGCTTGATTATAAGGCCGACAAATTCCTCTATAAGCTTAATCCCGCGGCCTATCATCATATGATGGGGAAACAGGCCAAAGCCAGTGAGGTGATTGCTTCTATTCCTAAAGAACCGCTGATCATAAAGAAAGCGCCTAAAGATACCCTGGAGGCCGAAGCAACGGCCGAAACCATCGATTCAACAAAAATCGAGGTGGTGCACTGGATGATGAAACTGGATAATCAACTGGTAATTAAAATAGAAGGAGTGGATCCTCTATCGAAAGACGGTTGGTGGGCCAGCCGGAAATTCTGGATGGTGCAGAACCTGCAGCAAACAACACGGGATTTCACAAAGGCGCTTCTGTTCAAAACACCTGAGTATGATCCGGAGATCAAACTCCTGATCCCGGAAGCAGATGCGAAGGCATTTTACCGGGCTCTGCCGGTTCAGCCGCTGGTATGTATCCGGCTATAAAGAGTGACTTACATCAGGTAAACCAGTAAAAGGGCCAGGATGAGCAGAAAGCCTATGACAAAGGCAACCAGATCGGCCCTGCTTTGATATTTTTCGTTTTTTCGCATAAGTTTGGGTTTTTGTATTTAGACGATTAACCGGTTTCAAAGTAACAGCTTTTTATTTGCGGTTAATTTGTTTTCCGGTAGCTTTGCAGCATTTTGGTAAAATTTATTTGCAATGGGAATAAGAGGAATGCTGACGATTGTACTGCTGGTCATCTCGAATGCGTTTATGACGCTGGCCTGGTACGGGCATCTGAAGTTTGGTGAAATGAAGGGGCTGCATAAGCTGGGGATCGTCTCGATCGTTCTGATCAGCTGGGGACTTGCCTTTTTTGAGTATTGTTTTCAGGTACCTGCCAACCGGATCGGGTACCGTGAAAATGGGGGGCCTTTTTCGCTGATCCAGTTAAAAGTGATACAGGAAACCATCACCCTCATTGTTTTTATGATCTTTACATTGCTGGTCTTCCGGAATGAATCCATCCGCTGGAATCACCTGTTGGGGTTTGCCTTTCTCGTTTTGGCGGTTTATTTTGTATTCAGGAAATAAAGAAACCCACAAAACCGATGCATATGGAGATTTTGCTGGATAATCCGGAAACGGATCGCCTCTTTCAGGAAATACTGGGCGGAATACGCCGGCTAAAGAACGGTGAAACTGCCGCACAGATGAAGGCCATGGGCGCGAAATACCGCCTTAACTGGGGAGCTTCGGTGGTCTCGTTGAGGCAGCTTGCAAAGAACTACAAACGGGATCATCTGCTTGCGCTGAAGCTTTGGAATAAGCAGTGGCGCGAAAGTATGATCCTGGCCACTCTTCTTGAGGAGCCTGATTCGCTGACCGAAGAACAAATGGATTACTGGACCAAAAGTTTCGAAACCGCCGAAATGGCTGAACAGGCCGTGTCGAACCTGTTTGTCAGTTCGAAGTTCGCCTTTGCCAAAGCGTTCGAATACTGCTGCGGGAAAAAACACTGGGTGCGTTACACCGGAGTGCTGATGGCAGGCCGGTTGGCAATGACCGATAAGCGTGCCATCAATGAAATGTTCGAGGGATTTTTCGAAGTGATTTACCCGCTTATGAAAGATGCCTCGCTGGCGCCGGCAATCGACCGCTCAATGGTTATCATCGGAAACCGGAATGATGAACTGCGCGACAAGTGCATCGCTTTTATGGAGCAGGTTCGTGACAAGGAGGATGAACAGGCCCGGCAACTGGCGCTGATTATCCTGGAAGAGCTTCAGGCTGGGATGCCTGATCAGGAATGATTTACGGGAGTGGGCCCTGGAAAACGGTCACGGAGAGAGGGGCCAGAATAATCCCGTCAGACGATCCGCTGTCAGGCAAACCTGAAGCCGGGCGGTCACTGGTATTTTCAAGCCATTCCGGCCCGGTCGAATCCAGGATCTTTCTCCATTCTCCGTCAGGGAAAGTAAAAGGGACAGCTGTCTCAGACAAGTTCAGCAAGCAGATCAGCCGTTCACTTCCCTCTGCGTTTTGCCGGTACAGCACCAGGGTTTCAGGGGCAACCACATTTACCCATACGTTGTTTTTATTGAAATCCTGCAGGATCGGTTGGTTCTGCCGGAGATGAATGAGGGCTGTGTGCCATTTCAGCAGAATAAGGTGTTTCCCTTCCGTCCGTTTATGCCATTGCAGCCTGGAACTCTCAAAGGTCTTTATGTCTTGCGGATCAGGGGGCTCCTGGCCCCATTTGAACTTTCCGAAGTCTTGCTTTCGCCCTTCCCTGACAGCGCGGATCAGATTCACATCCGAGTGGCTTACGAAATAAAAGAAAGGACTTTCCTCTCCATATTCTTCTCCCATGAACAGCAGCGGAATGTAAGGCGAAAGAAGAATGGCCGCCGCGGCAAGCTTCAGTCGCTCAAAATCGACCAGCACACTGAGTCGCTCAGCCATCGCCCGGTTCCCCACCTGATCGTGATTCTGACTGAAAACAACGAACTTATCGCCTGCCATGCCCGCTGATGAGGTACCATGCCTGCGCTTGCGGAAACTGACATATTCTCCGCTGTGAACAAATCCGTCGGTATAAGCCTTTGCCAGTTGAGCGATTTCCCCAAAATCCCTGTGATGTTTTTTTCCTTTTTTGTCAAGCAGCACATATAAAGCATGGTGAAAGTCATCCAGCCATTGCGCGGTGAAGCCCAAACCCCCCGTCTCCGGCAGCCCGACTACCCGCGGGCTGTTTAAGTCGCTTTCAGCGATCAGGTAATGGGTCCGGCCTGTCTGCTGGTCCATTTCCCTTATCTTTTGCCTTGTAAGGTCCCAGAAATGAATGGCGCCCCGGTCAAATATTTCATGTACCGCATCGCAGCGGAGCCCGTCTATGTGGTAGTTTGAAAACCAAAAAAGCGGATTGTCTGAAAAATACGCACGTACCCCGTCCGACCAGTCCCCGTCGAAGTTAATGGCCTCCCCCCAGGGAGTGCGGTATTTATTGGTGAAGTACGGACCAAAGAAACCAAAATAATTGCCTTCCGGACCAATATGGTTGTACACCACGTCGAGAAAAACGGCTATGCCGTTCTCATGGCAGGCATTCACCAGCTTCTTTAACCCGGTGGGACCACCGTACGAGTTTTGCACGGCATAGGGGAATACGCCATCATACCCCCAGTTCCGTTCTCCCGGAAACTGCGATACCGGAAGCAATTCAAGGGCGTTGATGCCGCTTGCGGCAAGTTCCGGCAACCGGGGGATCATGGCTTCAAAGGTACCTTCTTTAGTGAAGGTGCCCACATGTACTTCATACAGGATCAACTTTTTGAAGGGAATTCCTTTCCAGTGATCATCAGTCCACCGGAATGAGCCGTGATCGACCACTTCGGAGGGCCCGTGCACACCTTCCGGCTGAAAATGCGAGGCCGGATCGGGATAATCCATGCCTCCTTCAGGAATAAAGAAGTAGCGGCTGCCCGGCCCGGCGTAATCCAGTTCAACGGAAAAGCAGCCTTGCCGGTCCTTTTCCATTTCGATCCTTTCCTGAACCGGATGGATCAGGTGCAGGAACATGCTCTTTTTTTGCGGGGCCCAGATGCTGAAACGGCAAAGGTTATCACCCTGGTAATGAATGCCGGTCTTAATCATTTTTCAAAATTTTAATTTTCATTCGAGCCTGATAATCATGGCTTCATCTCCGCTGAGGCTCACATTGTTCTCTACCCGCAGTCCTTCAATATCGGGAGTGGTAGCAATTTCAACGGTTCCTTTAAGCGTCATGTGTGCGGGGTTGAAGTAACAGGGGCGGTGACTCAGGTTCAGTAAAACCAGAAACTCGGCTTCTCCTTTGGTTTTCCTGGAGTAAGCCAGCATCTGCCTGTCGGAAAAAACAGGGCTGTAGCTGCCGAAAAGCATCGACGGCTCCTTTTGCCGGAACGCGATCAGCCGCTTATAGAGTGAAAGCATCGAATAGGGATCGTGCCTCTGAGCCTGCACGTTCTCCCTTGCATAGTTCTTGTTCAGTCTCAGCCAGGGTTTGCCGTATGTGAAACCCGAGTTGATATCATTGCTCCATTGCATCGGCGTGCGGGCATGATCACGGCTCAGGTTCCTGCCGGGCATATTCAGTCCCTGCGGGTCCTGCATCTCCTCCGGAGGAATAGGAACATCGCGCATGCCGATCTCCTCACCATAGTATATGGTCGGCGTTCCCCGGAGAGTGAGCAACAGCACTGCGGCAACCATAGATTGCTGCAGACCTATCCGACTGGCTATTCTGGGATTGTCGTGATTGCCCAGCACCCAGTTTGGCCAACCCTTCGATGGCAGCGCCCCCTCATATTCATCGATGGCTGACGCGATTTGCGGCGCATCCCAGGGCCGGGAGAGTAACTGAAAATTGAACGGAAGGTTGGCCCCCTTGTTGTCCGTTCCGTAATAGCGCATCAGCTTGGTAATCGGCAGGTAGACCTCACCGATCATCATCCGCTCATCATATGAATCGAGCAACCTGCGCATTTTCTTGATGATCACGTGGACTTCCGGCTGATCAGTTGAATAAACCGGCAACAGTTGTTCATAAGTGCTCATATGCGGCTGGTAATCGGGGTTTACCGGATTATCCCTGAACTGCTCGTCTTTTACCATATGCCACATGACATCCACCCGAAATCCATCCACTCCGCGGTCGAGCCAAAAGCGCATCACAGCGAACATCGCTTCCTGAACCTCCGGGTTTCGCCAGTTAAGATCGGGCTGCTCCTTCAAAAAAGCGTGGTAGTAATATTGCCCGGTCTTTTCATCGTACTCCCATGCGCTTCCTCCAAAAACACTGAGCCAGTTATTGGGACAATGATTTTCATCTCCGTTCCTGCAATCCCTCCAGATGTACCAGTCCCGGCGGGGATTGTCCCGCGATGAGCGCGACTCCAGAAACCAGGGATGCTGATCGGAAGTATGGTTTGGAACAAGGTCCAGAATGAGCTTCATGCCTCGTTTATGCACTTCCGCTATCAGTATATCGAAGTCACTCAGCGTGCCGAACAGAGGATGGATATCCGTGTAGTCGGAAATGTCGTAGCCAAAATCGGCCATGGGCGACGGATACACAGGCGACAGCCAGACGGCATCCGTATTCAGCCACTTCAGGTAATCCAACCGGTTAATAATCCCGGGCAGGTCGCCTATCCCGTCGCCGTTGCTGTCCTGGAACGACCGCGGATAGATCTGGTAAATGATTCCTTTGTGCCACCAGAGGTATTGCTGTTCTTCATTATTCGTTTTTTCCATCGGGCTCATTGATATTTCTTAAAATTTTAACAGAAGGACAATTGTAAATGTTTAGCTGCGGCCTTATGCGGTTAGAGTGTCGGCCGGAATTAAAAAAAAGCACGACCCGCGTTTTTTTTTTGAAATCATCTGATAAGTCGCAAAAAGATGATAGTTTTGAACAAAGCGAAAAAAGGCCATCCGGGTTGAGAGACAGATGTGACAGGTGCACCGGATAGGGGTGTCAAAGAATCGTCTTGTTAAACTGAAAAATACAGCACTATGAAATCGACCACAGAGAGACTCGTATCGCTCGATGTATTACGGGGTTTTGACATGTTCTGGATCATCGGCGGAGGAAGCCTGATCCTGGCACTGGCTGCTGCTACGGAGTGGGGCTGGCTGCAACCGGTTGCCGAACAAATGCACCATGTAAAATGGGAAGGTTTTCACTTCGAGGACCTTATTTTCCCCTTATTCATGTTTATCTCAGGTGTCGCCATCCCTTATGCCATTACTTCCAAAGTGGAAAAGGGCATCAACAGGAAAGATCTCCTGAAGACGGTCATTAAACGGGGACTGATCCTGGTCCTGCTGGGGATACTCTATAACGGGATGCTGCAGAACGAAGAGCTGCTTCAAAAGGGAATTTCCGATGTCCGTTTTGCCAGCGTGCTGGGACAAATCGGACTGGGTTATTTATTTGCTGCGACCATTGTTTTGTACACCAACTCACTTCGGGCCCGTATCTTCTGGCTGGCAGGGATTCTGGCAGGCATCGCCGTGCTGCAACTCGCCGTGCCGGTGCCTGGATACGGCGCGGGACTACTGGATCCTGAAGGGGGAATGAATGCCTGGCTTGACAGGATATTGCTTCCCGGTCGCCTTCACGGCAAGACATTCGATCCTGAAGGCCTGCTGTGTATTGTTTCTGCCATCTCCGTAACGCTCATGGGGGCTGTTGCCGGCCATATCCTCCGTGACGGAAAGCCGGCTTCGGGCCGCAAATCGGCTATCCTGGCAATCACTGGTGCCGTACTGATCGTGACAGCCCTGCTGCTTTCACCGGTGTACCCGATCATCAAGGCAGCCTGGACAGTCCCTTTCAACCTGCTCACAGCCGGCATCAGCTTCGTATTGCTGTCCTTATTCTATTATACCATCGACGTTAAAAAATGGACCCGGGGCATCGTTTCCTGGAAAATCACTTTCTTCAAAGTGATCGGCATGAATTCAATCACCATCTATCTGGGCACCCGTATTATTAATTTCGGAGCAATTGCGGGTTTCTTCCTGGGATGGCTTGCCGGCCCATGGGGTGATTGGGTGATCATCCTCGGAGCGATTAGTGTGGAATGGCTCTTGCTGTATTACCTGTACCGGAACAAAATCTTCCTCCGGGTGTGACCTTGCGTCACCTCAGCCATATTCCTGCCTGCCGGGACACCTCTGTTAAGCTGACCGGCCAATCGTTCACGTGCTTCAGTAACTGAGGTCATCGGTTATCCTCCTATCCGGATCATACTCCGGTTTTTTATAGAGGCAGGATCAACCAGCCGGTAATCGTTCATCATCTGGCCGCCCAACGCCTTGTGCTTTTTCAGGACCGATTCGCGGATCAGGGGTTCTATCTGTTCACCGGCACGGTACGCTTTCAGAATATCTGTTTCTTCACGACCAAACAGGCAATTTTTCATTTTTCCGTCGGCGGTGAGCCTCATCCGGTTACAGTCGCCGCAAAACTGGTCGCTCATGGTCGTGATAAAAGCGACCGTCCCCTCATATCCCGGCACCTTATATTTTTTTGCAGTGGCATGCGGTTCATCGTTCAACTTAACCAGATCATAATCATTTTCGACCATGGCGAGCAGCTGCTGCGCCGTCACCACCCGGTCGCTTTGCCACCGGTTTCCGGCAAAGGGCATAAATTCGATAAACCGGACGTGCAGCGGACGGTTACGGGTCAGTTCTATGAAACCGGCGATCTCTTTTTCAATCACACCGGCAATGGCCACCGTATTGATCTTCACCCGGATGTGATGGTCGAGCAGCAACAGGATGTTTTCCCATACCTGGTCAAAATAATCGCGCCGGGTGATGGCGGCAAATACATCGGGGTTGAGCGAATCGAGGCTCACATTGACCGACCGGATACCCGCCTCTTTGAATAACCCGATCAAGGGGCGAAGCCTCGATCCGTTGGTCGTTATGGTCAGCTCCACAGGCAGCTCCCCCAGTCGCCGGATGATTTCGCCGATGTCATTCCTGATCAGGGGTTCTCCGCCTGTAAGCCGTATTTTGGTAACCCCCATTCCCACAAAAATCCGGGCAATGTCTTCGATCTCCTGTGGCTGCATCAGTTTCGGGTTGGGCAGGACCTGGGCCTGCTCATCGGGCATGCAGTAACTGCATCTGAAATTGCAGTCGTCGGTGACCGAAATGCGTAAATAATCGTGGATCCGGTTGAAGCGGTCAACAAGCATAGGCGAATTTTATTTTTTACTTTCACTTTTTAGCGGATCAGGCAAAAAGCGCAGGATCCAAAAAGAAAACAGAGCCAGTACGGCCGAACCGGCAAAGGTGGCGACCGCAAAAAACAGGTTATCCTGCAGGGCATTGTTCAGGGATCCGAAAAGCAGCCAGATCTGCACACTGATGTTGATGATCAGCATGAAGATGATCCCAGCCATGATGCTGTTTGTTTTTGCAGGACTGGCCTGGTTTTGTGAAAATCTGAAATCGGGCATAATCGTTTAGTTAACTGTTTTTAAATGACCTGACGAAAATTTTTCCGTCTTTCCGTACCACTTCCAGTTGAGGTAGCGGCCGGGGCGGAGGGCCCTCAATGACGTCTCCCGTCCGCGAATTGAAAAATCCTTTATGGCACGGACACTCGATCCGGTCGTTTTCGGCAACATAATGTACCGCGCACGACAAATGCGTACATTTTTGCTCAAAAGCGCGCCATTCGCCGTCGGGCAAATGAATCAACAGATAAGGAATTGTTTTGTTGCCGCCCAGTTCGAACTGAAACATGCTGCCGGACAGTACCTCCGATTCTTCGCAGATAAAGTGTTCGCCTTCAGGCTCTTCTCCCGGGAAGGCCAGCGTTTTGACGACAATGGCGCCGCTGCCCAGGGCCAGGGCACCCGAAAAAAGACTGAGGAACTTGGCGAATTCACGGCGTGAAACATGAACGGCTTCTTTGTCGCGGATCGGAAAGTCACTCCGCCAGTTTGGTATTTTATTGATGCTCATTGCTTATTAATTTATTTTGAGTACGGTACTTTCTTTTGGCATCATCAGGTTCACTTTTGTCCGCACGTGTTCCTTTCCAAAGATGAAATGATTGACAGGTACGCTGTTGGGACGTTTCTCCAGGATCTCTTCGCGGGTGCCGAAATACAACGCCTGGCTCGGGCACACCGTAGCGCACATGGGTTTTTTCCCTACGCTGGTCCGGTCGTAGCACATGTTGCATTTCATCATGAGCTCGGCTTTTTCTATTTTCTTAGGCACCCCGAACGGGCAGGCCAGCACACAGTTTGAACACCCGATACAATGCGATGTTTTGGCCGAGTGCACGATGCCTTTCCAGTCGACCGAAATCGCGTCGGCAGGACACACATTGGCGCAGGCGGGTTCCTCGCAATGCATGCAAACCTGGACGGTTGTCATCACCGACACGGGCCGGTCCACATAATGGATATGGATCATGCTTTCCTGCCCGTTTGTTTCACATTCGGCACAGGCCATTTCGCATGCATGACATCCGATACAGCGCTGCATATCGATAAAAAATTCCATTTTCTTCTCCGTCATAATCCTTCTCTTTAGAAACTTTGATAAGCTGTATGGCTCATTTTTTCGGGGGCTTTCCCGCCCGTTGGTACCAGCCTGCATGCGCAGACTTTGAACTCCGGTATTCTCGACACCGGGTCGAGTGCGCCAATGGTTAACTGGTTTGCTGATTGTTTCCCTCCCCAGTGATAAGGGATGAATACGGTATCGGGACGGATGGTTTCCACCACCTGTGCCGGGAATTCAGCTTCACCACGGCGGGTGACCACCCGGATCAGATCACCGCTTCGGATACCGTATCTGGCCGCCAGGTCGGGATGAATTTCCAGCAGTGGCTCCGGATACTGGTCAACCAGCTTTCCGATCCTGCGGGTTTGTGTGCCACTCAGGTATTGCGATACCACCCGGCCTGTGGTCAGGATAACCGGATAGGCGTCGTCGGGCGTTTCGGCCGATGGACGAAAGGGCGCCGGATTGAAATGCGCTTTTCCGTCGGGTGTTTTGAATTTCCGATCCTCCCACAAGCGCGGTGTGCCGGGATGATCTTCCGAAGGACAGGGCCAGAAAACACCCATGTTGTCGTCAATTTTTTTGTAGGTAATGCCATAATAGTCGGCGGTGCCGCCTTTGGACGCAAGCCGCAGTTCATTGAAGGCATCCTCGCTGCTGCCATAATTGAATTTATCGCCCACCCCCAGACGGCGCGCCAGCTCCATCAGGATGTCACTGTCACGGCGGGCCTGCTCCGGGGGCGTAATGGCTGCCCGGATCCGGACCACACGGCCCTCGGCGGTCGTCACGGTCCCCTCATCTTCTTCATGCAGCGAGCCGGCCAGAATGATATCGGCATGGCGGGCCGTTTCGCTCAGGAAGAAATCAATGGTTACAAAGAACTCCAGCTTTTCGAGCGCTTCCCGTACAAAATTGTTGTCAGGAAGCGATACCAGCGGATTGAAGCAGATGGTTATCAGACCTTTTATCTCTCCGCGGTGTATGGCTCCGATCATTTCGAAGGCCGACAAACCCTTGCCTGGCATGTCTTTTTCGTCGATGCCCCAAACGCCGGCAACGTACTTCCGGTGTTCCGGATTGGTAATATCACGGTTGCCGGGCAACTGATCGCACTTATGCCCGTGTTCCCGTCCGCCCTGCCCGTTTCCCTGTCCTGTTATCGTGCCGTAGCCGCAGTAGGGCTTCCCGATGCGGCCGGTAGCCAGGACCAGATTGATACAACTGATTACATTGTCTACGCCTTTGGTATGATGCTCGATGCCGCGGGCATGAAGCAGGAAGCTGGTTTCGGCCTTGCCCCAAAGTGTGGCGGCTTCCAGGATCCGGCCTGCAGGTATGCCGGTTACTTTTTCGGCCCACTCCAGGTCATAGTCCTTAACGGCTTCAATGGTTTCTTCAAAACCAGTGGTATGGCTGGCAATGAAATCATGGTCAAGCCAGTCATTGTCAACCAGTATTTTCAGCATGGCGCCAAAAAGCGCTGAATCGGTTCCCGGGCGTACCGGCAGAAAAAGATCGGCTGTCCGCGCAACGGGGGTAACCCTTGGATCGGCAACAATCAGTTTGGCGCCATGGTCGCGCGCTTCCCAGATATAATGGATCAGGGTGGGGAAGGTTTCACTGACATTCGATCCCGCGATCAGGATCACCTGCGCATGTTTCAGGTCTTCCCAGCTATTTGAAGACCTGTCAAGCCCGAAGGCCTTTTTGTTGCCGGCGCCAGCACTGACCATACACAGGCGGCCGTTATAATCGAGGTTGGCTGTCTTTAAGGCTACGCGGGCGAATTTGCCGATCATGTAGCTCTTTTCGTTGGTCAGCGACACACCCGACAATATGCCGACGGCGTTATTTCCGTACTGCTGCTGAATACGGTGAATCTCATTTACGGTACGCTCCATGGCCTGGTCCCAGCCAATGGGTTCAAACCCTTTTCCTTCCACCCGCTGAAGCGGCTGCATCAGCCGGTCAGGATGGTTGTTTTGCAAATACCGTTCAACTCCCTTGGGACAAAGCCGGCCCTCATTAAAGGGAAATTCCATCCAGGGTTCAAATCCCACGATCCGGTTATCCTTCACTTTTAACTGGATGCCGCACTGCATGCCGCAAAAACAACAATGCGTTTTCACCAGTTTGTCGGGTTCATGTGCCCCGGGAAAACCTTCTTTTGGCGTATAATTTTTGTGAGGGCCAAACTGTCTTATAATTTCTTCCGGTAAAACAGGTAATCTTGCCATCTTTCAGCTATTGTGTCAGTTATTAATTTCCGCAAAATCCTTTTCATCCAAAGAAACCTCCGGATTTTTCGCGTGCCTGATAATGTGCCCGGGCAAAGGCCGAACGCTTGCCCTCGGGACTTAAATCCAGATGGCTGCTGCCATCATCACGTGTGAAGTCAAAACCCAGTTCACGGGTAATCTTTTTTAAATCATCGACCTGCGTCTTTGGTGCAAAATCTTCTCCGGTATGCGGACAAACGGCCATCCCCCGCCGTTCTCCTTCAGAACGGTAAAGGATTGCCCCTAATTGGGCCAGACGTTGAAAAATGTGAAAGAACTTGCCAAACGGGAGCCAGATCAAAAACAGGATGACGGTGACAGCGTGAATCACCGCCATAAACTGATAAGTTTTTCCCTGTAAAAACGTATAGTCGAACGAAATACCCAGACCTGTTACCGATATTGCTATCAGCAGGAGCAGCGGTATCCAGTCGAACTCAAAGGTCTGAGTGGCGATCAACCCGCCGTCTGTCATCCGGCGGCGGAGCATGATCACCGCTCCGATGATCACCATGATGGCCGACCACACCAGTCCGTGAAAAATCAAAAAGGCCACGACAGAACCCAGTTTGAAGCTTCCTGCTGCAAAGCCGAATAAATGCGCATGATAGGTCGAGGTATCACCGGCTTTAAAATCAAAATGGATCCATCCGAATGTTAAGGGGATGGTAATGGCAAAAGCCAGCATACAGCCGAATGCCAGCAGGAAATGGCCCCACCAGCGGGTTTTTCCGCGAGGATAAATAAACCGCTGAAAGAGAATGTTCGTAACAAAAAGCTTCAACGAAAGGAACAGGTATTTGGGGAAATACCTGCTGAACAGAAATTGCAGGCTGCGCTTCCAGTAAAGCCTGGTGGAAGGCCTTTGCAACCAAACCGTATACCGGTAGGTGATGCTGAAAACAGCAAAAACAGTTCCTGTAAGATAGGTGATCAATGCAGGGTCGAAATTCTGCAGGTTCCGCGATCCCACATAAACCAGGACCATTGTAACTAGGGCGGCCAGCGTCGATCTGAGCAGCGCCTTCTTATTTAATGTTTTTACCAAACGAAGCATATCCATACGCAACAAAGTTTATGATCGGGTGAATTGTAATTTCTTAAACTGGTGGCGGACAAAGCCGGTCATGACAGCAGCCCAGGCAAAAAGGGCTACGAAAATGAAAAAACGGGGAATCACTTTTAAGAAGGGCAATTCAAGGGCGTCCGACAACTGGACTGTACAAACCGTGTACATGCCCAGGGGGAACACCATTCCCCAGTATCCGGCATTGTAGCCCTGCGGACTTACCGGCAAAGGGATCCGCTTATACACATGACGCCAGGTCCCGAGAATCAGCATCAGCGGGATCCACCATGTGCTGGCCGACCAGAAAAAAAGTGTAAAGCCTTTTAAAAAAGGTATAAATTCGACCAGCTCACCTGTTTCATTCATTCCGCTGATCAGTTTCGATCCGGCGAGGGTGGTAATCGCTGCCGCTCCCATGTTGATCCAGTAGGGAGCCCCCAGCTCATCCGCCTTCAGTTGAAAGAACGACAGGCGGTAGATGATCAGCGACATGATGTACAGATACATGATCCCGCCGGCCATGTAAAAAACAAGTGCCGAAAAAGCATCTATTTCCGGATGACTGCTGTAAGAGGTCAGCGATGTGATCAGGGTCGAAACTGCCTGGGTCGACACAATGATAATAAGCCAGGAACCGTTAATTCCCTTGTCTAGAGTGGGCTTTTCTTCTTTCACGGTGATGATCACGAAAAAGCTGTACGTAATCAATACCCAGGCGGCAATGGCAATTTTGAGTAATAGCGAGGCCAGTTGCGGAAACGATTCGATGATCACCAGCTGATTGCCGACAATTGCTGTTCCTGCCACAAAAGTGAAAAACCCCGGTCCCTTCTGGTAATCTTTCATGTCCTTCACGATTTCGAACCAAAAAAAGCAAATCCGCAGCAGGAATAACAACAGGAGAACCCCGTAAAGCACCAGATTGAGCAGGTGGATAACGAAAGCTACTGCCGTGTATCCCAGTAAATGAGCGGCGATTGCCACGATCCCCGTCGCCATAACCATAGCGAAATAAGAGGTAAGCAGATGCTGTCTTTCTTTTTTCAACGGGAATCTGTCTTTGTTTTTTACAAAGATAAAAATGTCTTTATATCTTTTGACACAAAACAAATCAAATTTCTGTCCGGAATGCATTTAAAAAGAAAAAGACGAAAGCGCCGGAATAAAAAATACAGCGGCATTTCCTTTTTTCCTGGTGGTTTCAATGTGCTGACAGAAGCCTGTGACCGGCCTGTTGAACTGAGCCGGGAGGAACAACGTGCCTGTTTTCAGGTCCGTTTTACGCCAGCCGGACCTTTTTGGTAGCTTCGGGGGGCGACCGCGGAGCGCCTTCACAGGTCAGGGATCGTCAGGGGGATGTTTTTGTTGCCACAACCAATTATTTTAATTACCTTAACAGCGCTTGAATCTCCTCTGTACGCTTGTTCATCTTGACGAGAATGGCAATAAACCGGGAACTGCCCGGGCGATTATTTCGATCGCTCACGGACAGAACGCCTCAGGCAGCTAAACGGACTAAAACGGACAAAACAACTTTTACGGACCAATGACTAACCTGAACGAAACAAACCTAAAACCTCGACGGCTAAAGTCACTCGATGCCTTGCGCGGCTTCGACATGTTCTGGATCACCGGGGGCGCCTCGCTGGCCGGTGTACTGTCGGAACTATCCGGCGCCGGTTGGATGGATGCGGTGTCCCGGCAGATGGAACATGCGGTATGGAAAGGCTTTTATTTTTATGACCTGATCTTTCCTTTGTTCATGTTTATTGCCGGTATCGCCATCCCGCTGTCGCTCGCCGCGAATCTGGCCAGAAACATGTCAAAAAAAGCCGTTTTGCTGAAGGCTGCCAAACGGATGGTTTTTTTGATCGTGCTGGGCGTTTTATATAACGGTGTGTTCCGCAGTGGCTTTGAGAATGCCCGGTATGCCAGCGTGCTCGGTCAGATAGGCATCGCTTATTTCTTTGCATCGATTATCACGGTATACTCCGGTTCCATGCGGGTATCAGTTACCTGGCTGACCGGAATTCTCCTGGGCGTGACCGTTCTGCAGCTTTTTATTCCGGTTCCCGGCTACGGGCCGGGTGTGTTGACTCCTGAAGGATGCATGAACGGATATCTCGACCGGTTGTTGCTGCCCGGGCGACTGGCATACGGGCCTTCAGGGAACATGGTTGCCGCAGGCGGAGTCTTTGATGCACTGGGCATCCTGTGCATTATTTCTGCCATCGGGATTACGCTGATGGGAACAATAGCCGGAAAGATCCTGCAAAAAACGACGATGACCGGATATCGAAAAACATTCCTGCTTTCCATGGCCGGCTTTGTCCTGATCATTGTTGCCTTGCTGCTTTCACCCTATTACCCGATTATTAAAAAATGCTGGACCACCACCTATAATCTATTGGCCGGAGGGATCAGTTTTATTTTGATTGCCCTGTTTTATCTGCTGATCGACGTCCTGAATTTTCAAAAGTGGTCTTTCTTTTTCAGGGTCATCGGCATGAATGCCCTTTTTGTCTACCTGCTGAACGCGCTCGTGCCGGTCGGCCAGGTTACCGACGCTTTTGTCGGCTGGGCCATACAGTTATCAGGTGATGCCGGAAAACTGATTCATATGATTGGATTTATTGCAGGTGAATGGCTGCTGCTGTATCTGATGTACCGAAAAAATATCTTTCTGAAAGTCTAGGAGCCAGCTTGGACATTTTTTTGGATAAAATAGGTTTTTTAAATAGTTCTCTTGTTTTCAATTTTTGAAACTTGTTATCCCTCGAATCTATGTATTTGCCAATTTTTGCGTGATAAGGCTCCATATTCTCTTTAGCCAGCATGAAGAGCAGGAAAAATAGTTTGTTTTTCATTGTTGAATAGTATATAAATAGTTACCTTTGAAAAATCAAGCGGAAAGAAGTCTATGATAAAAAAAGTGAGAGAAATGATAAAGATCATAGAGGGCGATGGTTGGTATTTTGCAGGTCAGGAAGGTTCTCACAGACAATATAAGCATCCAACCAAAAAAGGCAGGGTTACAATTCCTGACCACGGGAAAAGAAAGGATTTGGATCACAAAACAGTAAATTCAATTTTAGTACAGGCAGGATTGAAATAGAGTCCGGCGTAAAAGCGAGATATATGGAAAAAAATATTGTAGAAATATCATTTACGGGAAATAACTTCAGCGCGCATGTGCCTGTTTTACCCGGCTGTGTTTCGGTTGGCGATACGCCATTGGAAATGAAAGAGAATATAAGTGAAGCCATTGACTTTCATCTGGCCGGTATGAAAGAAGACGGTGATACTATTCCTGCGTCGTTTAAAGGAGATTACGAACTTGTATATAAGTTTGATGTCCAAAGCCTTTTGTTGTATTACAAAGGTATTTTCAATGCCCCGGCATTTGAGCGGTTAACCGGGATTAATCAGAAGCAAATTCATCATTATTCGTCCGGATTGAAAAGACCGCGTGCTGTACAAAAAAAGAAAATAGAAAAAGCACTTCACGATCTGGGAAAAGAACTCTTGGCTGTAGAACTTTAATTTTTACATCATATTCTCTTTTAGGTATTTTACATCTGAAAGCTTGAAATTAAATTGTATGAAACGAGCATGTTGCGCTGCAACGCCCGAGTTTTTGATAATAATTTTCGGCAACATGGGAGTTCCATACGACAATTAAAAAAAATAAATTATTAACGAAACATTTCTGCATTTTACAAATAGTTCTCAAACAGAGATACCTAAGGAAGAAAAAATATTTCTGTGTCATGGAGTCAAATTAAAAGGAAATCCCGTCCGTTTGGCAGGATTCTTTTATTTCAGGCGGGATGAAAGGGATTATTGTTGAACGCTTAATACCGCTTTTAACATGTTTGGATAGATTGGATAGAGCCATCAGGTGAATGTCCTATTACTCCCTCAAAGGTAAATGAATTTCCATACGCATTATTTCGTCAGATTTACCACTAGACCTTTATTTTAAGTACTTTAGCGCTAAGTTTACCAGAGCATAGCAGCGGTGAAAGAAATAGTCGTAATAGTTGTTGTCTATTATATCTGTTTTACTTGTTTCGTGATGTCTTATGCGAAAGTCATTCCCGATTGTTGTCAGTTCCAAAAATTCGTGAGTGAATAACTTTTTGTATTTATCGTCTTGATTAGATATGTCGTTGATTATCTTGTCAGAAGATTTTTTTTTGTCTAAATCTGGATAATAAGTTTTAAGCCGCTCCAAAGCATCCCATATCTTCTCAACAGCAAGCTGTTTGTCAGATGTGAATTTGCTGCTATAAAGAGTAGTGGATTGTTCTACCAGTTCTTTAAGGCCCGGCTCCATAATCATTTCTGTGCATTTAAGGTTCATTTTTGCCAGTTCCATTTTACCGCCAGCCAGTTTATACATAATACCATTGTTTTTAAGCAACAGATTAATTTCATCGATGAAATTATTATTATCACACCGTGGAAATAATTCTATCGCGTCAAACACGCAGTAAGGATAGTTGCTCATAATGAAGTGGTCGAAATCTTTGGTTTCGGAGTATTTACCATTATTGTCAAAAGCATAAGGAGCGTAATGTAGCCCGATATCCCTAAAGGCCGCTTCTTTAGCTTTTATGGTATAATTCCAGCCCGTTTCAGTCGTTTCATAAAGATCATCGTCATACCTATTGAAGAACGAAATAATCTCCGACCTTACCTTTCGGGATATAGTTGGCAGATTAAGGCATTTAGTATCAATGGCTTTTTTATTTCTGATTGAAAATGGAATAAACCTCCCACTTACCGATTCTTCTTGAGTTATCTTTCTCCATGAAAAGACAGAGCGTTGTGAAATCTTATCGCTTTCGTAAAGTTCATACCCATCCGCTCTCAGAATATTATTTATTTTATCGAAATAGCTTTTCCAATATCCTTGCTCGAAACGGTTCTCAGGATGAAAGACTGCACACAAGAAGTCTAATAAGATGCTATCACTACCCTTTAATAATTCAAACCTCTCATCATGGAATACCCAATCTGATTCCCAATCGTCATTATTGACTGTATGTTGCCAGATATCTCCTTCGGCATTTTCAAATTTATTATCAGAACTAGGCATTTTACCCAACGCATATAGTTTCTTTAGGAAATCTATTTCAGATAACCGACCATGATATGGATAAGCAATATGTTGGTTATCCGAGAGCCAACTATCTTCAACATAACCTTTTTGAAATAGATCAAAAATATCGCGTCTTGTTATTTCAGTTATTTTATGCATTATCACTTAGGTGAATGTGGCAAATTGATTATATGTGCAAAGGTAGCTAGTTCTTGGCAACGAACAAAACACAGCAATAAGCATATAGGCCATATCTTATGTCTCTTTGATTTGCCAACCATAAGAATTTTCTTGTCGGATTTAGCTGCCAAAACCGGGTATTCTCATTCAGGACAATGAAGGAATACTCTATGCCCAGATAGGAACCGTTCAGTCACACTGCTTTTCATTGTCGGTAAACGTGAAAAATAGCCAAAAGCTGAATGCCTTTTTGAAAACCTGTACCTGAAAAAGCAGAAGGATCCCGCCACACTGGCGGGATCCTTCTGCTTTTTCAGGCGGAGAGTGAGGGATTCGAACCCCCGGTACCCCGAAGGGTACAACAGATTTCGAGTCTGCCCCGATCGACCACTCCGGCAACTCTCCGTTTGGATGCGCAAAAATCAAAAAAAAATCTGATTTACCGAAACGGAAGCTGGTTTTTTTGTGTTTTCCCCAAAAAAAGATTCCTGTGCAGGAAAACCAGTTGGGCCAAACCTTCCTTTCAGTAAGCGTTTACAGCCATTTTTTTCTGTTTTCTGACAACCCGCTGTTTTTGGCATCATTTTTATGGGAATAGAGGAAATTTAAAAACTGAGGAAAATGAATTTGACGCAATCATCAAATCCGGTATTCTCCAATGCTGTATTTGACAGGACCCGGACAGGGATACAGGGAGAGAGGATGACGATTAACGGGACGGTGAACAAGACGGGTCTGATGTTACTGATCCTGACTTTTGCTGCCATTTTTACATGGCGTAAGTTTTTTGGTGCATATGATTATACCACTCCGCAGGAAGCTTTTTCGGCGGTGTCGACCTGGCTGCTGATCGGAGGGATAGGCGGCTTTATAACCGCGCTGGTGACAACCTTCAGCCCCCGTCGCTCGGCGATCGGAGCCCCGGTATATGCTGTTTTCGAGGGCTTGTTCCTGGGAGGGATCTCCGCCCTGTTTGAAAGCATGTATCCCGGGCTGGTAATGCGGGCCGTCGCCCTGACATTCGGTGTGTTTTTTGTCATGCTCCTCTTATACCGCTCAGGCAAGATCCGGGCAACAGGCAAATTCAGAATGATCGTGCTGGCTGCAACAGGCGGTATTGCGTTGGTGTACCTGGTCAGCTTCATAGCGGGTCTTTTTGGCGCAAACCTGGCATTCCTCCATGACAGCAGCCCGTTAAGCATCGGGATCAGCCTGGTGATCGTTGCCGTCGCAGCACTGAACCTCATCCTTGACTTTGATTTCATTGAAAAGGGGGCAGCCGCAGGGGCGCCGGCGTACATGGAATGGTACGGGGCATTTGGCCTGATGGTCACCCTCATCTGGCTGTATCTTGAACTGTTACGCCTTTTGTCCAAACTGGCATCAAGCAGGGATTAAAAAATGATATGGATAAAATAAAAACAGGGGCACAGGTCCCTGTTTTTATTTTAGGACGATTAGTGCTATTTTCGTCAGGATTTTTAAGTTACTGCGCATGCGAGTGATAGAGGTAAATGACAAGACATCGGTGAATGCATTCCATGAGCTTCCGTATTTGATTTACAGGAACGATCCAAACTGGATTCCCCCGCTGCGGAAAATGGTCGAATCCACATTCGACCCGGAAACAAACAGCAGCCTGAAAAGAGGCGGCGTATGCCGCTGGATCTTACAGGACGGGGAAAAGACCATTGGAAGGATTGCCGCTTTCTTCGTGGAAACATATGCATACAGTTTTGAGCAGCCGACCGGTGGTGTGGGCTTTTTTGAGTGCATCAACAACCAGCAGGCGGCGAACATGCTTTTCGACACAGCCTGTAAGTGGCTCCGGGAGAATGGGATGGAGGCTGCCGACGGTCCGGTTAATATCGGGGAAAATTTTTTCAACTGGGGACTGCTCATCGACGGCTTTATGCCGCAGGGATTCGGCATGCCTTACAATCCACCTTACTATCAGGAACTTTTCACTGCCTACGGCTTTAAAACTTATTACGAACAGTACAGTTATCATCTTGACATTACAAGTCCCGACCTTCCCGAGCGTTTCTGGAAAATTGCCGACTGGATGGCCCGAAAACCCGGCTATCGCTTTGAACAGTTTCGTTTTGCAGAAAAAGACCGGTTCATCAGCGACTTTATCCGCATTTATGAGCAGGCCTGGGTCCGGCACAGTAACTACAAGGTGATTGAACCGCAGGATATCGATGCCATGCTGGAACAGTCAAAGATGATGATCGAGGAAGATTTCATCTGGTTTGTATACCGTGACAATGAACCCATCGCTTTTCTCATGATGGTTCCGGATCTGAACCAGCTGTTCCGTCATTGCCGCAACGGAAAGCTCAATTTCCTGCAGATCCTGAAGCTGATGATTCTTAAAAAGAGAAAGGCGATCAGCCGTTGCCGCGTTTTGGTGATGGGGGTGATCCCCCGGTTCCAGAAATCCGGCATCGAGTCGGCGATTTTTTGGCAGCTCAGACAGGTCCTTTTGAAGAAGAACTGGTACAATGAGATGGAGCTGGGATGGGTCGGTGATTTTAATCCCAAAATGATTTCCATTTTCAAAGCCGTGGGGGGAATACATGCGAAAACACACCTCACGCTCCGGTATTTGTTCGACCGGTCAAAGGAATTTAAACGCTCCGCCATTATTGAAGATTAAGACAGGTAAATTTGTTGTAAATTCGACTATATTTTGACAGCTATGCGACTGAAAGCAGTAGAATCACCTGATACTAAGAAGCAATTCCACCAGGTTGCGCGCCTGATCTATAAAAATGATCCGAACTGGGCCGCCCCCTTTGATATAATGGTGGAGAACACATTCAACCCGGAAAAAAATCCATCCTTCAAGGGCGGCGAAGCGAAACGCTGGGTGCTCACCGACGACCACGATCGTTTGCTGGGCCGGATTGCTGCCTTTGTCAATTATGAAAAGGCCACAACCTATCGCCAGCCTACCGGCGGGTGCGGTTTTTTTGAATGTACGGAAGATCAGCAGGCCGCCAACGTCCTGTTCGATGCGGCCCGGGAATGGCTCCGGGAAAGAGGGATGGAGGCAATGGATGGCCCGGTCAACTTCGGTGAAAATTATATGAACTGGGGATTACTGGTCGACGGTTTTATGCCGCAAGGTTACGGCATGCCCTATAACCCGCCGTATTATCTGCGTTTGTTTGAGAACTACGGGTTTGAGCTGTATTTCAAGCAGTACAGCTACCACCTCGACTATACGGTGCCCTTTCCTGAGCGGTTCTGGAAAATAGCCGGCTGGGTTGCGCAGAAACCTGATTATTCCTTCCGCCATTTTGAATTCAGCGAGTCCGAGACCTTTATCCGCGACTTTTGCCATATCTATGATGAAGCATGGCGCTTTCACGGCCATTTTAAACCACTCAATCCGCAGGATCTGAGGGATTTCCTGACAGATGCCAAACCGGTGCTCGACCCGGAAATGATCTGGTTCGCCTACCATAAGGACGAGCCAATCGCGCTCTTTGTCATGATGCCCGATATCAACCAGATCTTCCGAAAGCTGAATGGAAAACTGAATGCCTGGAATATGATGAAATTCTTTTATTTTAAAAGAAGAAAGATCATCAACAGAACAAGGATCCTGATCATGGGTGTGGTTCCGAAATACCAGCGCTCAGGCATTGAATCGGCGATTTTCTGGCACCAGGATAAGCTAATGAAAAAGAAACCGCAGTACAAGGAAGTCGAATTATCGTGGGCCGGCGACTTCAATCCGAAAATTGTGGCCATTTACGAATCCGTAGGAGGAAAACACATGAAGACCCACTATACCATGCGTTACCTTTTCGACCGGGACAAACCATTTGAGCGGGCTCCGACTATCCACTAAATGAGCAGAAAGTGAACTGAAAATCAAAAATAAGAAAACAAGAAAATCTTTTGGATTTTGTACAAACATACGTATATTTGCAGCCCGATTGTCCCACGCAGGGAAGGATGAAAGTAAAAATGGGAGAAGGCAAGTGGGATTTTTAGTTGAGGGACCATGAAAGGTGAAAATTTAGATAAGTTAATTTTGAAAAAACAATAAACATATGAAAGAAGGAATACACCCAAATAATTATCGTCTGGTCGCTTTTAAAGACATGTCGAACGGCCAGGTCTTTTTGACCAAATCGACGATTCAGAGCAGGGAGAACGAAGTGGTTGACGGAGTTGAATATCCGTTGGTGAAGCTGGAAATTTCAAGCAGCTCGCATCCTTTCTATACAGGTAAGATGAAACTTGTCGACACCGCAGGACGGGTGGATAAATTTATGAACCGTTATCAGAAACATATGGATGCACGCAAGAAGTAAGCGTGTAAGTTTCTGCAGAAACTGACCAAAGGGGGATGTCCCGTAAATGGGTTTTCCGGTGATAAAATAGCAGCTTCGCATCGCGAAGCTTTTTTTTTGCCTTACTTTGTGATTGAATCGCGGGCGGTGAACCTGATGCGGTTCTGCCTTTTGGCACAGCTATTGCCTGTACACTAACCGGATTTTAAATGCAGTTGGTCGCGTCAAAATGTCATAACCGACATGTTCTTCCTCTCCGGCTGCCTGAATGCCGGGGATGACGAACCGCAATTGTTGAAATGAAATACACTATGAGTAACAAGAAAGAATCGATATACGGGAAAATGATATTTGCAGGAAGCAGTGCCGACGAGGCTGAGCTGATCCCGATCATCGCTGAAGAAGACGAGAAAGATTTTCTGAATTATGAAGGGCCCGATGTTTTGCCGGTTTTGCCGCTGCGTAATACGGTTTTGTTTCCCGGCGTGGTAATCCCAATTACGGTGGGGAGGCAAAAATCACTTCGGCTTGTTCAGGACGTTTCGCGGAAAGACCGGATTCTCGGCACGGTCACTCAAATTGACGGAGCCATCGACGATCCTGCCATCAAAGACCTTTATCAAACCGGGACCGTGGCCCGGATCCTGAAAATACTTGAAATGCCCGATGGCTCCACTTCCGTGATCATCCAGGGAAAAAGACGCTTTAAGGTACAGGATTATCTTGAAGAACAACCTTATTTCAACGCAAAGGTAGACCTGCTGGACGAGATCCTGCCTCCGGATACCGATGAGTTCCGGGCGATCGTCAGTTCACTGAAGGACCTGTCGGTTAAGATCGCACAATATGCTGCAAACGTTCCTCCCGAGACCACACTGGCTGTAAAAAACATTGAGAGCGCTTCGTTCCTGATCAATTTTATCTGTGCCAACTCCGACCTGAAAGTGGAAGAAAAGCAGAAGCTTTTGGAGATCAGCGACCTGAGGGAAAGAGGCATTCAGGTCATGTCGTACATGGTGAGGGAAGTCCAGATGCTGGAACTTAAACGCGATATCCAGTCGAAGGTGAAGCTCGAGTTGGACCAGCAACAAAGGGAATACCTGCTAAACCAGCAAATCAAGACCATTCAGAATGAATTGGGAGGCAACCCGGTGGAGCAGGAAATAAATGAACTGAGGGAAGCGGCCAAAAACAAAAAATGGAGTGCCGAGGTGACGGCTTATTTTGAAAAAGAAACGGCTAAGCTATCCCGCCTTAATCCGGCTGCAGGGGAATACTCTGTTCAGTTTTCCTATTGCCAGACCCTGCTCGACCTTCCCTGGGGAGAATCGACCGAAGATAACTTTGATCTGAAACATGCCGGACAGGTGCTGGAAGAAGAACATTACGGGCTGGAAAAGGTAAAGGAACGGATCCTGGAACACCTGGCGGTGCTGAAGCTGAAGAAAGACATGAAAGCCCCCATCCTGTGCCTTTACGGCCCTCCCGGAGTAGGGAAGACTTCCCTGGGGCGCTCCATTGCCAATGCCCTGGGCCGTAAATACGTACGCATGAGCCTGGGCGGCCTCCACGATGAGTCGGAAATCAGGGGGCATCGCAAAACCTATATCGGAGCCATGCCAGGGCGGATCATCCAAAACATCAGAAAAGCCAGGTCAGGAAATCCTGTATTTATCCTTGATGAGATCGATAAAGTTTCCAGCGATTTTCACGGGGATCCTGCATCGGCGCTGCTGGAAGTACTCGATCCGGAACAAAATTCAGAGTTCCACGACAACTATCTAGAGATCGAGTATGATCTGTCGAAAGTGTTGTTCATCGCGACAGCCAACACACTGAACACCATTGCGGCACCCCTGCGTGACCGGTTGGAGCTGATCGAAGTGAGCGGATATATTCCTGAAGAGAAGATCGAGATCGCCGTGCGGCATCTGATACCCAGACAACTCGAAAATCACGGCCTTTCGGCCGACCAGGTGAGCTTTGATCAGGAAGTGATCCGTTTTATCATTGAACACTACACGCGCGAATCAGGGGTACGTGAACTGGATAAGCACATTGCAAAAATTATCAGACGCATTGCCAAGAAGATCGCTTTTGAAGAGCCCTATGACAAAGTGCTTTCCCCGGCCGATATTCGGGCTTATCTCGGGGTTACCCGCTACAATCGTGAAAGCTATCAGGGGAATGATTTTCTCGGAGTGGTCACCGGGCTGGCCTGGACGGCCCAGGGAGGCGAGATCCTGTTTATCGAATCGAGCCAAAGCAAGGGAAAGGGAAATCTGACCCTCACCGGCAACCTGGGCGAGGTCATGAAGGAATCGGCTATGCTGGCGCTGGAATACCTCAAGTCGCATGCGCCTGATCTGGACCTCGATCCCTCCATCTTTGAAGATCACAACTGGCACATTCACATTCCGGAAGGAGCGATTCCCAAAGACGGGCCGTCGGCCGGGATCACCATGGCCACATCGCTGGCTTCTGTGATGACCGGACGGAAAGTCCGAAAGCAAATCGCCATGACCGGTGAAATTACACTCCGGGGAAAGGTATTGCCCGTCGGCGGAATTAAGGAAAAACTGCTGGCCGCCAAACGGGCGGGGATCAAAGAGGTGCTCCTGTCGGACGAGAACAGAAAAGATCTGGAAGAAATCAAACCCATTTATCTGGCCGGCCTGAAGTTTAGGTTCGTCAAAACCATCAGTGAGGTGCTCAACTATGCCCTGCTGAAGGAAAAATAAGGTATTGCGCCCTAATCGACAGGACAACAATTCAGCTTTTCAAAATAACTCAGGTTGGACCGTTTGATCTTTGTTTCAAGGGTCAGCTCATGATGACTTAAGTAGCAGATCCGGGTCTTCTTCTCGATCCGCTTCAGGTAGTGGGTATTAATATAGGCCGACCTGTTCACTCTGAATACCTGCGGTGAGTTGGCGATCGCAATCACTTTATAGATGCTCAGCATGATCAGTTCCTGTTCGTTGTCTTTTGTGCAGATCCGGCAATAGTTCCCTTCTGTCCGGTATAGCATGATATCGTCGGGATTGATAAAAATGAAGCCGGCACGTGTGGGGAGTTTGATCTTGGAAATGATCTTGTTGCTCTTGACCAGGAAATCCATCTTCCGCTCCAGCTCCTTTTTTTTGGTCCGGGTATGATAACGATTGATCACGGCAATGATATCTTCAGGGCCAAAGGGTTTGAGCAGGTAATCGAGCGGCTCCAGATGAAGCGCACGAAAGGCATACCTGCTGTGTGCAGTGGTAAACACGACTTCCGTGCGCAGGTCATTTTCCTGAATGGCCTTCGCGATCTCCAGCCCATCGGTGCCAGGCATGTCAATATCTAAAAAAACAAGTTCCGGATTCCTCTTTTTCAGAAGCTTAATCCCTTGCAGAGGACTCGTTGTTTTCGCAATGAGCTCAATTTCACTGAAAGCCTGAAGATAAATTTCCAAAAGCGATAAAGCCTCATCATCATCTTCAATGATCATTGCCGATATTTTTCTTTCAGTCGTCATCGCTAACCAAAATCCAATTCGCTGAGGGCTTTTAATTGCTTCAAAGATACCTTTAGCTTGACTTTTTTGTCGCCGAAAGCTAAGGTGCAGGAATGATCGTTTCTGCTTACTTTCAGCAATTTGTCAAGGTTTATCAGATGAGACCTGCTGATTCTGAAGAATCGCTTGCCTGACAATTTCCGCTCGATCATGCCCAGGTAATTGTTTGCAATTTCTTTGGCTCCGCTGTCCAGGCAGATAATCGTGTAGGACCCTCCGGCTTCGCAATAAGCCACGTCGGAAGGGTTCAAAAGCAGGTAATCGTTGGAAGTTGACAGCCGGATTTTTAAATAATCGTCCATTTGTTCAAGGATGTGGTCCAGCTTCCGGCCGCGGCTGTTCATCCTTTTATTTAAATACCTGCGCATGACGATTTCAAGATCCTCTTTCAAGAAAGGTTTCAGCAGAAAATCATACACGCTGTTTTTAATGGCAAGAATTGCTGATTCCTCAGCTCCGCTCACCACAACCACGTGGCAGTTCATTTCCTTATCCTTTAATAACTCCATCAACTCCGTTCCGTTCCTGCCGGGCATGACAATATCCAGGAAAAGAATGTCCGGTGCGAACTCCATGATCTTGAACAAAGCATTCTCCACCGAGGGAGATTCCTCGATTACACGCACCTCCGGCATCTTTTTCAGATGATGGCGCAGCAAACGACGGGACGGCTCCTCATCATCCACAATCAAAACTTTTAGGTCCTCCCCTTCCATAAATAACAAACTGGTATTGCAAACTTAACAAAAAAAATTGACTTCTATAGGAAGATTTTCTGCAGAATTCATCCTGATTGGTGGCAGAATGTTCATTTTCGATGGTCATAGGTTAATAAACTGTAGAAATCCTGGTGCCTGCGAAGATGGAATATTTCCTTTCCGGATGAGAGCTTTGCAGGCGAAAAGAAGTAAATTTGTAAAAAAAGGGGCTGTATGGTAAAAGTAAGCGGAACCACCCGCACTATCTTGATTGCACTGGGAGTGGGCTTTATGATCTTTCTGATGTGGTATTTCAGCGCTGTTGTTATTTATCTGGTCATTTCTGCCATCCTGTCATTAATTGGCCGGCCCGTAGTGAGATTCCTTCAGCGGCTAAAGCTGGGGCGTTTGCGCATATCAAAAAGCGCATCGGCCCTGATCACACTCATTTTGATGTGGGTCGTTTTTGCCGGATTCTTCAGTTTCATGATCCCCTTGCTGATCCACGAATTCGATCAGCTCTCATCGATCGACCCCATATCGGTGATGAACCAGATCGAGGGACCTTTGCGACAGTTACTCGCAAACCTGGGAAATCATTCGGCGATGGATGAAAACTGGACCCTGATGGAGATGATACGCGCGCAATTCAGCGAACACTTTCAGTTTTCCCAGCTATCTGTTGCTTTCGCAGCCATTGCCGGGGCTTTGGGTGGGTTCTTTGTGGCCCTGTTCTCGATCTCCTTTATCACATTTTTCTTTTTGCAGGAAGAATCGATGGTCAAGGAAGGCATTCTCCTGTTTATTCCCACTGCCTATGAAATCCGGATCCTCAAAATTCTGAATTCCATTTATACATTGCTGAAACGGTATTTTATAGGCCTCATCCTGGAAATCTTTATGGTTGGGATGCTGACAACCGCAGGACTGAGCATCGTCGGACTCGGATTTAATCATGCCATTGTGATCGGATTGGTTTGTGGCTTATTCAATATTATTCCTTATTTGGGACCCTGGATCGGCGCCCTGATCGGATTGGTGATCGGAGTGGCTATCAATGTCAATGCCAACTTTATGGAGTTTACCCTTCCTTTGCTTGGACTGATGGTTTTAATTTTCGTCCTGGTACAAATGGTCGATAATCTGCTTTTTCAACCCCTCATTTATTCCAGCAGCGTCAAAGCGCATCCGCTGGAAATCTTCCTGGTCATTCTTATCGCCGGAAATCTCGCCGGAATAACCGGAATGATCCTGGCGATCCCGGTTTATACGATTTTGCGGGTTTTTGCCAGCGAGTTTCTGGAGGATGTCAAAATCGTCAAAAAGCTCACCGGCAAAATAAATTAGCCGGCTCTTCACCCTGTTCCCATTTAAGAAAAAGAGGCCTTTACGTCTCTTTTTTTCTTTTTTCGGTTTGTTGCAGAAAACCTAAACCTTGAAAATTTGTTAAAGTCAGTTGAGTTGCAAAAACCTAAAAAGAAAAAAGGACTTACTAAAGCTGGCAAAATGAAACCTATCATGAGCATCAGAGCCGTTGAAGCAATGGATGATTTTCTGGTGAGTTTCATGTGCAGCGAAGAATCAAATTATTAAACACATGAAACGAAAGCTCTCCGTCAGGCCTGGTTACAGGCTTCAGCGTTTAAGTTGTTTATTGGTATTGTTGTTTTTTGCCGGAAATCCTTCCATTGTTTTCGCGAAAGAAGGAAGCATGGTTCAGGGGCATGCACATGAGGAAATAAAGAGAGGAGAGCGGTTTTTTAAAGGCCTGCTGCCTTTTAACCGGCGGGGACCCTCGTGCGTGTCGTGTCACAACCTGACGGCTTCCGACACATTGAACTGGAATCCTTCTGCTTTTGAAATAGCGGCGAAGTATATCAATGAAGATTCGACTGCTTTTCGCGCCGTCCTGACCCAACCATCGGGCAAAATAATGAGCCAGGTGCACGCCGGATTTCAGTATGAAAAAAAGGATATGGATGCCATGAAGGCCTATCTGGACGATCTGGCAATGACCGGGCCTCCTGCGTCAAAGCCAACGATGTATCACCTGATGCTGTTCATTTTCCTTGGACTGTTGCTTACCTGGGCCATTTTGGAGCTCATTTTCTTTCACAAAATAAAATACCGGGTTATCCCGCTCGCGGTTTTTCTGGCCGCTCTGGGCGTTCAGATCGGGATGGTCGTAAGGGAGGGTACAGCCTTAGGCTTGTCTCCCGGTTATGCGCCGGTGCAGCCAATTAAGTTCTCCCATAAAGTACACGCCGGTGATAATAAAATCGACTGTATGTATTGCCACCATACGGCAGAACAGAGCAAGTCGGCAGGCATTCCGGCCATGAATTTGTGTATGAACTGCCATGTTCTGGTCAGAGAGGGCTCGCATTCAGGCAAATTTGAAATTGCCAAAATTGTTGAAGCGGTTGAAAAGCAAAAAACTGTCGAATGGACGCGGATCCATAACCTGCCTGATCACGTCTTCTTTAGCCATGCCGTGCATGTGGGCTCGGCAAAGCTCGATTGCAAACAGTGTCACGGGCCGGTTGAGGAAATGGATATCATGCGGCAGCATTCCGATCTGTCGATGGGATGGTGTATTAACTGCCATCGGGAAACGGAGGTGAAGTTTACTGAAAACGGCTATTACCAAACCTTCATGAAGCAGCATTCAGAATATAAAATGGAAGATCTGAAGCGGATGACGGCCGCCGATGCCGGAGCGAACGATTGCATGCGTTGTCATTATTAATTAAGGAAACAATCAACAAAAGATACGTTTGATGGAGAAGACCTATTGGAGAAGCCTGGAAGAACTGGAAAACCCGAAAGCCCTCCGGATCAGGGAGGCCCGGGAGGAAGCCAGACAAAAAAGCCTTCTTTATAAACCGGATGAAAATGAACCCGGAAATTCCCGGCGCGACTTTCTAAAGACACTTGGCTTCAGCCTGGCGGCAACAGCCTTGCTTAGTGGCTGTGAACGCCCGGTGAATAAGGCTATTCCTTATCTGATCAAGCCCGAAGAGATCACGCCCGGACAGGCCAGTTATTATGCCTCGTCTTATTTCGATGCCGGTGATTACGGCAGTGTGGTGGTCAAGGTCAGGGACGGGCGCCCCATTAAGATCGAGGGGAATGAACTCAGTTCGGTCACCGGTCAGGGGACCACTGCCAGGATCCAGGCCTCGATCCTGAACTTGTATGACGGTTCCCGTTACAAAGGACCTCTTTTCAATGAAAAGGAGATTAGCTGGCAGGATGCCGACCGGGACATCATCAGTGCCCTCAACGGCATCAGACAGAAAAACGGACGGCTGGTCCTGCTTACACAGACCATTATTTCTCCTTCCGCCAGGGAAGTGATCGCGCGATTCCTCGAGGCCTTCCCAACGGCGCAGTGGGTTCAGTACGATGCGGTATCGGCATCAGGAATGCTCACTGCCAACAGCAAGAGTTTTGGTGTCCGGGCCATTCCCGACTATCGTTTTGACAAGGCAAAAGTGGTTGTCAGTTTCGGAGCCGATTTTCTGGGTACCTGGCTTTCCCCTGTTGAATACACCAGACGGTACACCGATGCCAGGAAGCTGGATAAGGGGCAACGGGAAATGCTGCGCCATTATCAATTCGAAGCGGCCATGTCGCTTACCGGCTCCAATGCCGATGTCCGCTTTCCTGTCAAACCTTCCGAAGAGGCGGGTATCGTTCTCTCCCTGTATAACGCCATCGCCGCAGCAAAAGGAGCAGAGCAGTTTAACGGCGTCAACTCCGGCGTCGATGTGTCAGCCCTTGCCGGGGAACTTTTGGAGAACCCGGGAAAGTCGGTCATCATATCGGGCAGCAATGACGAGAGTGTCCAGTTGCTGGTGAACGGCATCAACCAGTTGCTTGGAAATTACGGGCAGACGATTCTTTGGGAACCGGCCCTGCTTACCCGGCAGGGAACCGACCAGGAAATGAAATCCGTTGTCGCCGGAATACTCGCGGGAAATGTGGATGGCCTGCTGGTTTGGGGGCCTAATCCGGTCTACGATTATCCGGAAGGGGAAAAACTGGCCGAAGCAATACAAAAGATGAAACTTGCGGTCTCTTTTTCAGAACGCCGCGATGAAACAGCCCGGGCATGCCGGTATGTGCTTCCCGAACCGAATTACCTGGAGTCGTGGAATGACCTGGAGCCAAAAACAGGCTATTACAGCCTTGCCCAGCCCACCGTCTCCCGGTTATTTAACTCCCGCAGTGCAGAGGAAGGCCTGATGGCCTGGTCCGGGCAGCAGGGTACCTGGGAAGATTTTATCCGGCAGCGCTGGCAAACCGAACTTTTTACCCGCCAGTCGGAATATGCCGATCCGGTGTTGTTCTGGAACTATACCCTTCAGAAAGGAGTGTTTGAACCGGGAAATGCCCTGGCCGCCGCGTGGGAGCCTTCAGCGCTTCGGGCCGCGGCAGGCTCGCTCACCGGAGCAAAAGAGGAAATCGAAGTGGTATTGTATGAGAGCATCGCCATCGGGAACGGGAAATATGCCAATAACCCATGGCTGCAGGAATTACCCGATCCCCTGGCCAAGATCAGTTGGGACAATTTTGCGTCTGTGCCGGTGTCGTTCGCAATGGAGAAAGGGCTGGAAAACGAACAGGTCATCTCGGTGAACGGTATTGAACTGCCGGTGTTTGTCCAGCCCGGGCAGGCTGAAGGCACCATTGCCGTAGCACTGGGTTACGGACGTGAACACGCCGGAAAGGTAGGCGACGGAATCGGCGTGAATATGTTCCCCTTTGTTCCCGAATACAACGGGCAGCGGCAGTACTACCTGACCGGAGCCCGCATTGAAGTGGCAGCCGGGAAGACCTACCCCCTGGCGTTGTCACAAACCCACCATTCGATGGAGGGACGCGCCATTGTGCGGGAAACGACCCTGAACGATTACCTCATTAAACCCGATTCGGGCAATGAAATGCACGAGGAGTTTGAAAAGAAACACGTCACCCTTTATCCGGAACGACAGTTCCCGGCCCACCACTGGGGTATGGCCGTCGACCTGAACTCCTGTACGGGCTGCGGAGCCTGTACCATCGGGTGCCAGGCGGAGAACAACATCCCGGTGATCGGAAAAGAGCAGGTGCGTAACCGGCGTATCATGCACTGGATTCGCATTGACCGCTATTTCTCAGGCGATACCGGCAAACCCGAAGTTACCTATCAGCCGGTGATGTGCCAGCATTGCGACAATGCGCCCTGCGAAAACGTATGCCCGGTGGCCGCAACTCCCCACAGCTCGGAAGGACTGAACCAGATGGCTTATAATCGCTGTGTGGGGACCAAATACTGTATTAACAACTGTCCGTACCGGGTCAGGCGCTTCAACTGGTTTAAGTATGTGGACAACGACAAGTTCGATTATCATGCCAACAACGACCTGGGCAGGATGGTGCTCAATCCTGATGTCACCGTTCGCTCGAGGGGTGTGGTCGAAAAGTGTACCATGTGCGTGCAGCGCATTCAGGAGAAAAAGCAACAGGCCAAGATCGAAGGGCGCATGGTCATGGAGGGCGAGATTAAAACCGCCTGCCAGCAGGCCTGTCCCGGGAATGCCATTGTTTTCGGCGACCTGAACAATCCGGAGAGCCGGATCAGCAAATTGTTTAAAGATAAACGAAACTACCACCTGCTCGAAGAATTGCATACCCTTCCGTCGGTGGGATATTTGACGAAAGTGAGGAATAAAGCCTGATAATTGACAGACGCGTATGTATAACTTAAAGATCAGAGGACGGCATATCAAGGGAGATAAATCCCTGGGGCAGATTTCAACCGAAATCCTGGCCCCGATCGATGCCAAAGCGCCGTTGTGGTGGTCGGCAGCACTGACTGTCAGTCTGCTGCTGTTCGGCTGGGGTATTTACAGCATGTATATCACCGTTACCCAGGGCATCGGAACCTGGGGAGTGAACAATACGGTAGGATGGGGATGGGCCATCATCAATTTCGTATGGTGGATCGGTATCGGACATGCCGGCACCGCTTTTTCCATTTTTCTCCTGATCCTCCGGCAAACATGGCGAACGGCGATCAACAGGGCTGCCGAGGCGATGACCGTGGTAGCCGTGGGCTGTGCCGCACTTTTCCCCTTGCTGCACATGGGACGCCCCTGGCTGTTTTTCTTTATTTTCCCGTACCCCAATACCAGGGGACCGCTGTGGGTCAACTTTAACTCGCCCCTTTTCTGGGACTTTGTTGCCATTTCGGCTTACCTGCTCATCTCGGCCAGCTTCTGGTATTTCGGCATGGTGCCCGACTTTGCGACCATCCGCGACACCACCACCTCAAAAATTAAAAAGGCGGTTTACGGCTTCTTCTCCTTCGGATGGACGGGCTCCTCGAAAGAGTGGCTCCGGTTCGAAGCCCTTAGTTTCGTTCTTGGCGGAATCGCTGCCGTGCTGGTTGTTTCGGTACACTCGATCGTTTCGACCGACTTCGCTGTCGCGGTTGAGCCGGGCTGGCACACCACCATCTTTCCGCCTTATTTTGTGGTGGGGGCTATTTTCTCGGGTTTTGCCATGGTTCTCACCCTGGTGACCCTGATGCGCAAGCTCTATAAGATGGACGACTTTATTACGGACTCACATGTGGATGCAGTGTGCCGGGTACTGATCTTCATCTCACTGATCATGGGAACGGCATACCTCACAGAGATATTCATGGCCTGGTACTCAGGATCCACCTACGAGATTTATACATTTTTCAAAAACAGGATCTTTGGCGAATATGCCTTTCAGTTTTGGGCGATGTTCGTCTTCAATGCACTGGTTCCGCAATTGTTTTGGTTTAAGGCCGTACGCAGCCGCTTGTGGGTTGTGTTTGTCATTTCGATTCTGATCAATATCGGAATGTGGTACGAACGTTTCAATATTGTGGTAACATCGCTCAGTCACAACTACATTCCGGCCAACTGGGCCAGTTATTCGCCCACCATCGTTGAGATCGGACTATTTGTGGGGACGCTGGGAATGTTCACAGCCGGCTGTCTCCTGTTTTTCCGCTACATCCCGATGATTGCCGTGTCGGAAGTGAAAAGCGTGGCCAAACACGACCGGGAACAAGACCTGACCCGGTTTTTATCGCACGAACCGACTTATGTCCCGCACGACACAGCGGGCCTCAGCCGGAGTGAGGCCGGTAAACAAACGACCCGGGGAACATCGCCGGAGCTTCCGGAGAACGAAAGGACAAATAAATCATAAAACCGGAGAGAGATGAAATACATGATAGGCGTTTTTAATGATGAATTTGACCTGCTGAAGGCTTTTGACCAGGTCAGGGCAAAGGGAGGCAGGATCGAAGAGGTTTTCACGCCATACCCCGTACATGATGTCATTGTCCGGATGGGGCAGAAAACCCGTATCAGTCACGCGGCTTTTTTTTACGGCCTTTTCGGAGCGATCTCTCTTTTGGGATTCATGTACTTTGCTTCGGTAATCAGTTGGCCCTTGAATTTCGGAGGCAAACCAACCAATGCATTCCCGTCTTTTTTAGTGGTAACAATCGTCGGTACGATCCTGATCGTCACCCTGCTGACTCTTTTTACCTTTTCGGCACGGGCAAAGATTTTTCCGGGAAAGACACCGATTATCGTTGACCCGCGGGCAACGAACGATAAATTTATCCTGGTTGTCGACTCCACCGATCCCGGATTTCAATCTGAAACCATCGAGAAATTATTAAAGGAAAACGGAGCCGCTGAAGTTTATCTTTATGAGGGCCCGGTTGCAAATCAATAAGACTATGAACCCGAAAAACGGACTTTTCTTCGCACTGATCCTGCTGATTTCTGTTGCTTGCGACAGAAACAGGAACACCACAGGCTGGCAGTATTTCGACGATATGGTGAGTTCCCCGGCTTACGAGACCTACACCCGGAACGGAAATTTTCCTGACGGAAAAACCATGCAGCCTCCGGTGAAAGGTACCATTCCCCGGGGCTTCATGAAATATCCTTATGAGAAGAATGACGAGGACAGAATAAAGGCGGGGATGACGCTGAAAAATCCCCTTGAGCTGAATACCACCAATCTGGAGAGAGGAAAAAAAATCTACTCCGTGTATTGTTCGAGCTGTCACGGCAGCCAGGGAGACGGGCAGGGGTTTTTGTTTACTTCGAAGAAGTACCCTTTTCCGCCTGCCAACCTTCTTTCCGAAAAGATGAGGAATGTACCCGACGGCGAAATTTACCACGTCATTTCAGTTGGATGGGGGATCATGGCCGAACATGGCTCCATGATCAGACCGGACGACCGCTGGAAGGCCGTCCTGTATATCCGGAACAGCTTACAGGCAAACCGCGAATGACAGTTGCAGATGTTGAATACAGAAAAGTTGAACAGAATAACACACGCTTCCTATGATTGACGAAAAATTCATCGTTCCCCGGAAACTGGCACTTCTAAGCTATGTTTTAATGGCTGTCGGACTTGTCTCGTTTATTGCCGGCTTTGTCCTGAGTCCTGCACGGACCTGGGCCAATTACCTGCTTAATAATTACTACTTCGTATCCCTGGCAATCGGAGCAGCTTTCTTTATCAGCCTTCAATACATTTCCCAGTCGGGCTGGTCGGCGGCATTCAAGCGAATCCCCGAAGCCATGGCGGCCTATATCCCTTTTGGCGCCGTGTTCTTTGTCCTGCTTGTTTTTGGCGTCCACCACCTGTATGAATGGTCACATGAGGAGGCGGTTGCGAATGATCCTCTGATTGCGCATAAAGCACCTTACCTGAATGCGCCCTTCTTCCTGATCCGGATCATCATTTTTTTTGCCTTATGGATCCTGCTTACAAAGATGTTGAGACGAGCCTCGCTGCGGGAGGATGCCGAAGGCGGAACAGCCTCATTTTATAAATCAGAACACCTGTCAAGGATCTTTATCTTCGTGGTGGCGATCACTTTTTCTGCCTTCTCGATCGATATGCTGTTGTCGCTCGAAGTGCACTGGTTCAGCACGATCTATGCAGCAAAGATGTTCGTATCGGCTTTTCTTCATGGCTCCGCCGTTATCGCCCTGATCGTGATCATCCTGAATAAAACAGGTTATCTGAAACTGCTCAACCGCTCCCATCTGCACGACTTCACCCGTTATATCTTCATGCTGTCCATTATCTGGGGCTATTTCACCTTCGCCCAGTTCATGCTGATCTGGTATGGAAATATACCCGAAGAAACAATTTTCTATGTTCGCCGCAGTGAGGGCGTATATGAAGTCCTTTTCTATCTGAGCATCGTCCTTAACTGGCTGCTTCCTTTTCTGTTCCTGATGCCCCGGAGTTCTTCCAGAAGCCGGATGGTCATGACGCCGGTCATTATCCTGCTCATGATCGGACAATACGTGGAACTGTATTATGAGATCTGGCCCATTGCTGCCGGACCCGATGCGGGTTTTGGCTTGCTTGAAATCGGCTCTTTTCTGGGCTATGCCGGTCTGTTTATATGGGTGGTGGTTACCTGGCTGGCAAAAGCCAGACTTATTCCTGTGAATCATCCGTATCTGCAGGAAAGTCTCAATCACCATTTTTAAGCACAAAGAAAGGTGTGATTCGTTTCACACCTTTCTTTTGCAGCCTTATTTGCGTTTCTTTAACTGAGACAAAGTTTGTTTCCCGCTTTCGATGATCGGTTTCAGTTTGATCAGCAACCGAACACCTGCTGAATCGTTCAGATGGATGATACTGACTTCGGCGGGCTTGTAGCCGTTCAGGCTTACCGACAAATCGCCGCTTTTTTCGGGAACATTCCATAAGCGGAATTCCCCTTTTTCGTTTGTGATGGTCCCCAGCGGATTTACCAGCCCCGGGATGCAGACATTGACCCCGTATAAAGGCGCCTGCGTCACTTCGTCAATGACCTTCCCCCAGATGGTCTTTGTCGGGTCTTTCCCGGTAAAGGAAATTAAAAAAGGCAGAACCATCAGGCTTAAGATAATAATGATCGCTGTTTTCATGGAAGAACTGTTTCTGTTTGTTTCTGTCTGTTGGCAATCTTTAAGCCAGATTCAATTCATCAGCAAAAGGTTGCGTTGCTGATACTTATTCAGGGAAATTCCCTTTTGTTAAAAACTACCGGGAGATGAGATCAACCCTTCCTGTCACTGGTTTTGGACGACCTTGTAGCCACGCTTTTCAATGGCGGCAACAATCTCTTCTTCACCTGTCCCGGACGGATCAAAACGAATACGGGTGGTAGAATCTTCATAATTCGCTTCAACCGCATCAATGCCCTTGAGCTCTTCAACTCCTTTTTTGATCGACTCCTCACAGTGATCGCAGGTCATCCCTTCAACTTTATAAGTCACTTCACGGATAGCTGTCTGGCTGGCGGAAGGTGTTTCAACTTTTTGTTTCGGCGAGCAGGCTCCGGCGATTACACTGAGTACAACTAATGTACGAAATATTATTTTCATAATACAAGCATTAAATTATAAATTTTCGTTTCTTTTATGTAAAAAAAACATGAACATGAAATAAGCGATGGTTCGTCAGGCAGGCTAAAGGGTGACGAACGGTTCCCCGGCCTGTTTGGGTCGAAGGGGCCTTGAAGCCCCCGCAGCCTGTTTGTAGCGCTATAACAGCGGGGCCGTTTAAAAGTTCACACGTGGTAGAGGATACTGTCGGTGATCAGGGCTATCATCATAAAGAGATAGAGGAAGTTGAGCTTGAAGAAAGCCGGCCTGACCTGCAGGTCCTTGCGGACAAGCAACTGGACGGAAAGCGAGAAAAGCAGGTAGAAAACATACAGGATCAGCAGGAACATGACCGTTTCGCCTTTCAGGACATGCAAGGCAATAACCATGGCGCTGGCGATGGTGGCCAGGATCCAGGTGAATGTGAGTCGTTTGATTTGATTTTCACTGAAAATGTCATTCAGGCTTGGGTATCCCGCCAGTTTGTATTCATGGCCGAACATGAGCAGGAGCAGCCAGAAGTGTGGGATCTGCCCGATAAAGAAGAAAACGGCCACCCAAAAGATGACAGGATCATTGATGGATCCTCCGGCGGCCATCCATCCGATATAGGGGGGAAGGGCGCCGACAAGCGAACCCGGCACCACGGCAAAGGCGGTGAGCTTTTTCAGCGGCGTGTAGAATGCGTTATAGGAGAGCAGGGTGATCAGGGCAGCCAGCCAGGCGAAGGCAGGGAAAAACCATAAGAGGATCAGGCTGCCGCTCAAAAAATAGGCGGCTGTAACTGCCAGCGCAAAGTTCACGCTGATCTTTCCCGAGGGGAGCGGCCGGTTTTTTGTCCGCGGCATCAACGCGTCGGTGTGCCGTTCCTGCAGATGGTTGATGGCGCCTGAACTGCACGACACCAGAAAAACCCCGATGGCGAGCAGAAAGCCACGCAGACCGATTTGCCCGGTTTGAAGCGCATAGCCTGTAAGTGCAGACAACGCCACAGGAAATGAAATGCGGACTTTGCCAAGCTCCGTAATGATCTTAAGAGTAGATGTACGCCCTGTGCGGCCCATTATTTCAATGTTTTCAAATATTCAATGATGGCCGCGACGTCTTCATCGCTCAACTGCCCCTGGTAGGACTGCATCATGCCTTTGGTATAGCCTTCCACAACGTCTGCACCCGGATCATAGATCGAATGCTTAATATAGGCGTCGTCTGCAACAGCCTCCCGGGTCTGACCGCCCGTGTTCACCGTTCGGCTGGTTCCGTAAATGCCCTTGAAGGTGGGCCCCACAAGCTTCGACCCGTCAACCGTGTGGCAGGCAAAACAGCCGATGTTGGCCATGATCCTTTTCCCCGTTGCAGTGGGTGAATCGGTAACGGCTGCTGTTTGTGCAGTGGTGTCGGTATACCATTTGTCGAAAGCTTCTTCCGGCATCACTTTCACCCAGTTGTACATGTATGAATGCTGTAATCCACAGTATTCCGTGCAGAACAGTTCATAAACACCTTCCTTTCCCGAATTGAACCAGACAAACTGATCCCGCCCGGGAACGATATCCTGTTTCACACGAAATGCAGGTATATAGAGCGAATGAATAACGTCAACCGCTTCGAGATTCAGCCTGACGGGCCGGTTCATCGGGACAAACAGCGTGTCTGTCTTTCTTCCGTTGTCATAGCCAAAGGTGAAATTCCACATCCGGGCTGTCACATCAATCTCAAAACTGTCTTTGGGAGACTCCTTCATTGGCTTCCAGCCCGTCCATCCATAGTAGAACATGACCAGAACGAGGATGGTGGGAATGACCGTCCAGATAATTTCCAGCGAGTGACTCCCTTTGATCTGCGTAGCCTTTGGATTTCTCTTGTTGTTATACCGGTAGATGAACCAGATCATCAGAATGGTAAGGCCAATCAGAAAGAAGAAGCAGATTGACAGGATGAAAAGGAACGTCCCGTCAACATCTGAGACGAAATTGGAAGCTTTTGTGGATGCTAAGATATACATAGTCATTATCTGAATAGGTAGTCAAAAAATGTGATCACGATAACCGCAATGAAGATGACAAATACAAAGGCAACCATGATCCGGATATAAGGTTTGTCAAATTTTAAATGCATAAAATACGTCAGTACCAGGAACGACTTGACCGAAGCCAGGATCAACGCACCGGCGACGGTGAATTCACCCAGCTCGATGCCGGTGATCGCTATTGAAAGAAAAGTGCACGCCAGCAAGGCAATCAGGATGAACACATAAGTCCTGTACGGGACAACATGATGCTTTACATTTTCCATAATCAGTTTGTTTTTATCTGCAGGCAACAACTCCGTTTCTATTTAGTGGATCAGGTAAAATAAGGGGAACAGGAAGATCCAGATCAGGTCGACAAGGTGCCAGTAAAGGCCGGCATTTTCCAAAAGCGCCGCCCTGTTTGCATGAACAGTTCCTTTTGTGATCCGGTAATAAGCCACCAGGATCAGGACCAGTCCGACCACAATATGCAGGGCGTGCAGGCCTGTCATCGTAAAGTAAAGCCCGAAAAAGAGGATCTCTCCCTGGCTCATGGTCGCTTTCATCTGCTCTGATCCGGGAAAAATCCCGTGTTCAAACTTCAGCCCCCACTCAAAATACTTGTTCACCAGGAATACCAATGCCAATACCACCGTGACGAGCATGAGCGCCAGGGTCGTTTTCTTTTGCCCTTTCTGAAGCGAGGTGGTCGACATGGCAATGGTCATGCTGCTGACGAGCAGGATCACCGTATTGATCGCCCCGATCTGCCTGTCCAGCTCTTCCGCAGCCAAATGGAAGGCATCCTGATTGAGATAACGGTAAATCGAATAGATCAGGAATAAGCCGCCAAACAGCAACAACTCGGTAAAGATGAAAAGCCACATTCCTATTTTTGATCCTTCGGCATCATAGTGGTCATGATGAATGACTTGTGACATAAGCGATTTTGTTTTAATATTCGTAAGGTCCGTCTTTTTCCCTGTATTCAGGGATGGTGTCGAAATTTTCAACCGGCGGAGGTGAAGGCACCGTCCATTCCAGCGTTTTGCCGTTCCATGGATTTGCCGGAGCCGGCGGGCCGTTTTTGGCCGAACGGAACAGGTTGACGAAGATGATCACCAGTCCGAAAACCATCACCCAGGAACCCAGCGTCGAAAGAATATTGGCACTGTGGAATTGCTCGAGATAATCATAGTAGCGGCGGGGCATCCCCATCATCCCCAGGTAAAACATGGGACCGTACAGGGCGAGGAAGCCGATGAAAAAGAACAGCCAGCCGGTGTTGGCCCATTTCTTGTCGTACATGCGCCCGAACATTTTCGGGAACCAGTAGTGCAGCGCCGCGAAAAAAGCATAGCCCGTACCGCCGAAAACAATGAAGTGAAAATGGGCCACGACAAAGGCGGTGTCGTGCAGGTAAACATTGGCCGTCAAAGCGCCAAGTACCAGACCTGACAGCCCGCCGATCATGAACACGAAAATGAAAGAGGCGGCCCAGTAGAAAGGCGTCTGTGCGTTAATCGAGCCCTTGTACATCGTGGAGATCCAGTTAAACACTTTGATGGCGCTCGGAATAGCCACGAAAAAGGTCAGGATTGAAAATGCATATTGCGAGGTATTGCTCATCCCGGCCGTGAACATATGATGGCCCCATACAAAATAACCGACGAATGCAATAGCCATAGTCGAAGCGACAATGGCTTTGTATCCGAAAATGTGTTTCTGCGCAAAAGTGGGGATAATCTCCGAAATGGCTCCCATTGCCGGCAGAATCATAATATATACGGCAGGATGGGAATAAATCCAGAAAAGATGCTGATACAGGATCGGATCGCCTCCCAGGGCGGGATCAAACACGCCAATGCCAAAAATGCGTTCCAGGGCGACCAGGATCAGGGTTATTCCCACGATGGGCGTCGCCAGCAACTGGATCCATCCTGTACCGTAAAGGGTCCAGGCAAAAAGCGGCAGCTTGGTCCAGCTCATTCCCGGCGCACGCAGACGATGAATGGTGACAATAAAATTCAAGCCCGTGAGAACGGAGGAGAAGCCCAGCACAAAGGCACCGAAAATGGCCGGCAACATATTTGCACCCGTCTTGAAACTGTACGGCGCATAAAAGGTCCAGCCGGTGTCGGGCGTGCCGTCACCAAATAAAACCGAAGCAATTACCAGAAAAG
>JBFXKJ010000005.1:0-47516 GCA_050173895.1 Mangrovibacterium sp.
GCAAGGAATTTCCTCCAGCTATCGGAGGCATCCCAACAGGTTGGCTTAGTTTTATTTGTATTTTGCATCGATGACCTGCCTTCTTTTTGGAGTACTTTCGATGAAGCCTCCGTGACAACAGATTCCGCTCCGGCATTTTGGCCGGAACCATAAATATAATTAAAAAACGTCAGGGGTGAGGCAACTCCCGGGGCATGAGTAAGTGTTCGTATGCAATTGGATGAAACGTCAACCGGAATAAACCGCTTGCATGAGCGGCCAATGTGCGGCTGAAGGTGCCGGATACCGGTCCCAGCTTCTCACCCGTCCACATATCGGTAACCGTACATTCCGAATCCACTCCGGTCAACGCCAGATCGACCGACACATCGGCTGGCTGTCCGCCGTCAGAGAGATTGAAGAGTGCCAGGTAGACCTCGCCTGTATGCGGATTGCGTGAAGTAATGACGACATGACCGTTTTCGTTGAACAGCTGGCGCACGTCTGTACTTTCCCGGTGCATGCGCAACACTTCTTTGTTGGTCAGCAGGGACAAGGTAAAGGCATCATTACCCGGCAAGTCACCGCCAAACATCAGGGGGGATTTAAAAATTGTGAACAAAGTCATCAGCGAATACTGTTCATCCCGGGTAAGCCGGGTCATACGATCCTCACCACGCTCTCCACGAATCGAAATGTGCCCCAGCGGGATCATATCGCAATCGGGCCAGGTGCCCGTAGCAATAGATGGGTACCATTTCTGAGCAACATCGATCAGGTGCGCAATGTGTGGCCAGGTGTCCCACACATCATCAACCATACGCCACATGTTAGCATGTTCGCGAACATGTCCGGCAGCTTCAACGGGTGTTTCTCCCGGAGAGGTACTCAACACCATCGGACGACCGCATTGATCAATCGCATTCCGGATCAGCTCAATCTCACCCCTGTGATAGGGGCGGGAAAGATCATCTACCTTCACAAAATCGATGCCCCATGTGGCGTACAGATCGAAAATGGAGTTGTAATATTCTTGTGCACCCGGTTTATCGGCAATAGTATAATTGTCGCGCAGCCACTGACACTGCAATTCTGTTGAATAAATCTGGTCGGCCGTAATGCCGTCTGCCCCTAAAACGGGCATTTTTTGTTCCACGGCTACTTTCGGGATCCCGCGCATGATATGGATCCCGAACTTCAGTCCCTGGGCGTGTATGTAATCGGCCAGTGCTTTAAAGCCCTTTCCACCGGCAGCAGAAGGAAAGCGGTTAACCGCCGGCAGATAACGGCCGTATTCATCGATCACATAGCGCGGATCGGTCTGATTGTAACCACCCGCTTTGTCATTCTCCACAAACCAACGGATGTCCACCACAACATATTCCCAGCCAAAGCTCTTCAGCTTTTCGGCCATGTAATCGGCATTCGCTTTCACTTCGTGTTCCTCAACCGTGGGGCCGTAACAGTCCCAACTGTTCCACCCCATTGGAGGCGTCTGTGCCCAGGATTTAAACTCGCCACGTTTAAAAGGCCCGTTCTTCCTTTCGGCCTGGAAAGAGGATAAAGAAACCGTCAGGAAAAGAACCAGGAAGACACGCAGTATTTGCCTGCATTTCCTGCTTGAATTCGTTGTAAAATCATATTTCCGTTTCATCTGTTTTCCATTTCTAAACCTTTTATCCGGATTCAGATGTTTCTGTTTTTAAAAGTATTTTATACCTTTTTCAAAGGTGTCACTTTTTCGTGAATTTCGCAAAAAAAATATTCTGCCTAATTATCAGTCAGGAAGCACCGGTAAATCACCGATGAATCAGACAGGCATCGCGGTTATTCGAACGACCGTCCGTGCCGCACAAATGTACAGGAAGCCTGTCTGCTGCAAAAAGGCTCAACCTGATTGAACTTCTCTCGCAAATATTTGCTAAATATGCGGAAGAAATCGCTGTTGTGTTTATAATTTTTGAAACATGAAAAACCGTCTGCCGCTCTTTCTGATCGCTCTGTTCCTCCTTATCTCGTGTATAAAGACCGCTGACCGTCCCGGTCCTGCTTTATTGAACAGGCTGAACTGGTCTGAAGAAAATTTTGGAGTTTTAAATCAGCTTATCCGGGATTATGGAATTGGTGGAAAATATTATGAGCAGGACCGCCCGCCTTACGCCGTCCTCGACTGGGATCAGACCTGCGCGCATCTGGACGTCGAAGAAGCGCTGATGCGCTATCAGATGTTTCATCTTCGTTATAAGCTCACGAAGGAGCAGTTCGCCGCTTTGCTGCATAATGAGATCAACGGAGTGACTGCCCTTGCTGAAGAGTTTGGGGGTGTTTCTCTGGCAGATATTCATCAGGATCTGATCAGCGATTACAGTTTGCTGTATGACCGGTATATTGGTCCCGGGCAGATCCCATCGCCTGAAGAACTTAAGAATTGCGAACAGTATCAGGATTTCACAGCAAAGCTTCCGTTCCTGTATGCAGGATACTGCGAAACGGCGGGAATAGGCGATGATTATGGTTATCCCTGGGTGTTGTACCTGCTGGCCGGACATACCACCGACGAAGTGAAAGCCATGGCCCGCGAAGCAATCTCAGCCGAACTGGGCAACAGCCTGGCTGTGCACACACTTGAATCACCGGCAAAATCCGCCACAAAAGTCGGTGTCGTCCGGTATTCCTATAAATCAGGGCTGCGGGTATTACCCGAGATGCAGGATCTGATCGCTACATTTATGGCAAACGGGATCGATGTCTTTATCGTGTCGGCAAGTTTTAAACCTGTTGTGGAAGTCTTTTCCGGTGAAGGCACGTTCGGCTACAACGTTCCTACCGCCAGCGTGATCGGCATGGAACTGAAAACCGATGAAAATGGCGTCATTTTCCCAGAATATAAGGAAGGCTGGGTAAAAACCTACGGACAGGGAAAGGTGGAAGCTATTAAACGGGTCATTCAGACGGAAGCCGGCCGCAATTGGGATCCACTGTTTTCCGCAGGCGACAGTAACGGAGATTACGAAATGTCGACGGGATTTCCGGAAATGAAACTCTCGCTCATCTGGGACCGGGGAAAGGGCGGAAAGATAGGAGAACTTTGCCAAATGGCCCGGGAACAGGAAAGCAGCGCGGCTCCACGTTACATCTTACAGGGACGGAACGAAAACGCCGGGATCGCAATACCTGTTTCTGCGTCGGTGCTTTTGGGACAGCCGAATTAAATTATGCACAGTTAATTTGAAATGGAAAAACGTATGAAACGAGCCATGGAAGCCGCGGCATCCGCCCGAGCTGATGTTTATTGGCGAATTGGAGCGAAGCGGAAATCCCCGAAGGGAATTCCATACGTCGATGTTCTTTAGAAAAGTGACGAAGTTTAGTACGCAAATTATGCACGGTTAAATTGAAACGATAAACATATGAAAACGATTTTAATCCCTTTATTGATGTTGTCGGCTGTCGTTATGGCGACCGCGCAGGACAAAAAACTGAACATTGTGATCATAGGCGCTCATCCGGACGATCCGGATGGTTCGGCCGGCGGCACTGCAATTAAATTCGCACAGCTTGGTCACCAGGTTCTGTTTGTTTCGTTAACCAACGGCGACGCCGGCCATTTTGAGAAGGGCGGAGGAGCGCTGGCCAGGATCCGCAATGCCGAAGCAAAAGAAGCCGGGAAGCGGTTTGGCGTGACCTACCGGGTACTGGATCATCACGACGGAGAATTAATGCCCGATTTAAATGTCCGGAAGGAAGTTATCGGGCTGATTCGCTCCTGGAATGCGGATATTGTTATTGGTCCACGACCGAACGACTACCACCCCGATCACCGGAATACGGCTATTGTCCTGCAGGACGCCGCTTACCTGGTGATGGTCCCCAATATCGTCCCTGATATTCCGCCCCTCAAAAAGAACCCGGTTTTTCTGTACGCACAGGACCGCTTTCAAAAGCCCTACCCTTTCCAGCCCGATATTGCTGTGGATATTTCCGACGTCTTTGATCAGAAAATCGCTGCCATGTCGGCTCACGAGTCCCAGTATTTTGAATGGTTGCCCTGGATTGACGGGAAACTGAATGAGGTTCCCAAAGGGGAAAAAGAACGGATTGAATGGTTGAAGGCCGCCAGAAAAAGGCCGGTGTTACCTGCTGTAAAAAGTTCACTGGCTAAATGGTACGGCGCAGAAAAAGCGGATAAAGTCACGCAGGCAGAAGCTTTCGAGATCTGCGAATACGGACGCCGGCCAGATGATCAGGAAATCAGGTCACTCTTCCCGATGCTGGGAAAATAATCGTAAACTGAAAGATGCTCCTGTGAACCGGACAAAACAAACAAGACAATCATCTTGATTATTTTGGATGCCGGTTTCTTGTCTGTACGAGTGCGCACCTGCAACGCAACTATTTTAAAGCTTGCTCATCTATCATTAAAAACAGTGAAAAATGAAACATATGAAACGAGCCATGAACGCCGCAGTTTCCGCCCAAGGTGATGTTTATTGGTGAGTTCCATACGTCGATGTCCTTTAAAAAAGTAACAAAGTTTAGTACGCCAATTATACACAGTTAATTTAAAACAATAAACCTATGAAAAACTTGCTTATTCTGCTCCTTCTCCTCTCCTCTTTCACAGCATTCGCCCAATTCGGAGAAAAGAATTTTATCGACCTGAATTATATTGAAGTGACCGGCAAAGCCGAGATGGAGATTGTTCCCGACAAGATCTTCATTAAAATCCTCCTCAACGAGAAAGACTTTAAAGGAAAAAGCCTTGCTGAAGTAGAAAAAGGTATGTTCGCCAAATTGAAGGAGCTTGGGGTTGATCTGGAAAAAGACCTGGCCATAAAAGATCTGCTGAGTAATTTCCGGCATTACTGGCTCATGAAGGATGATGTGCTGTTGTCGAAAGAATACCAGTTGCTGGTACGTGAGGGGAAAACAGCAGGCCGGGTTTTCATTGAACTGCAGAAACTGGGAATCTCCAATGTCTCGGTCGACCGGGTTGAGAACAGCAAGATCACTTCATACAGGAGCGATGTTAAAATTGCGGCCATCAAAGCGGCCCGGGAAAAGGCCGAAGCAATGGCACGGGCAGTTAATCAGGACATTGGAAAAGCGGTCTATATTCAGGAAATTGACACTGATTTCAGGCCTTTTCAAGGAAAGGCAGCTGGGATCCGGGTAAGAGGTTACGCCAATGCCACGTTAAACGATATGGAAGCTGCCGAACCGGATGTTGAATTTGAGAAAATCCAACTTAACTATTCGGTCATCGCTCGTTTTGAGCTGACCACAGGAGAGGTAATCAGCAGTTCGGTGACAAACGCAAACGGCGACAGGCTCGACATGCTTTTCAACAACAACCTCCATACGGCAACATTGTTTTATAAGGGAGAAACCATCGAACTGAAGGGTGATACGATGGCTTCCGGCATCAAATACAGTAATCCGGATTACCAGTTCACGGAATGGCATGGAGAAATCGAATTGAAAAAAGACGGAAAACTCGTCTTTTCCCATAAAAGATAAGCCGTATTCAGCGAAGTTAAACCGACCAACTGATTCGTAAGGGCTGGCTTAAAAGTTCCAGCTCACTCCCAGGGCCATCCCATACGACTGAAGTCTGACTTTATACTGTCCGATATCACTGACCGGGATCTTTACAAAAGGCTGAATGTGAATACTGAGCTTTCGGTTAAGCCGTCGGGCATAAGTGGCTTGCAGATTCAAAACGCTGAACCAGTGCTGATTTTCATTTACAAGGTGAAGATCTTCCCGGTCGCTGTTAAGGTACCGGTAATCTTCACGGAGCATCAAATAAGAAGAAATACCTGTCCCGAAACTGAACGATGACTTTGTGTTTTGAATGAATGCATAACTGATATTCAGCGGGATATCAAGCACGCGGCAGTCGGCATCGACCTGATGGAACCCATAGTTTGAGTCGTAACTGGCATCGTACAACTTTTTCGCGTAGACGGCGCCTGTGCTGAGGCTCCAGCGATTTATTCCCAGGGTAAACAGAATTCCCGCATCGGCACCAGGCTGAAGCTTATTCAATTGATCGACTCCGTTATATGAAGGAGCAACCAGCAGGGCCACGGATAACTCAGGCCGGTCCCGGTGGACTGTCTCAGCCGGTAAATGAGGCTGCGCCGCCACCGTCTGCGTGGGGGACTCCTTCAATTTTGCTGGTTTCGCCGTCTGTACCGTGTCTGATTCGGTCGCGTCCCTTTCCACAGCCATGCTTTCGCCCTGCCCCCGGCCTGCAGGCGCTGCGGAGCTCTTTTTCTCTTTTGTTTCCGATTTAGCAGCCAGCGCTGCAGGACTCTTTCTCTCCGTTTTATCCTGCTTGCCGGCTGGTTCTGCAACGATGGTCTCTTTTTGAGGACGAGCCGCGGCATAGGTTTCCGACGGCTCAGAAGCAAGCGGCTCTGCCGGTTTCCGTTCCTGTTCTCTTTCATCCGGAGGCAAAGCAGGTTTTGCCGCACCTTCAGCCTGTTCTTGTGCATGCTGCTTTTGTTCCCGGGGTACGGCCGTTTTCTGCTCCTGTTCCGGCCACAACAGCAAAACCAGCAAAATAACAGCAGCCGCCGAAAGAAAAGGCTTTAGCCAGGGACCGATGATCATCCATTGATCGTGCCGGTCGAGCCGTTTTGTTAATTTCCGCCAGTTTTCTTCGGGGAATGTGTCCGTTTCATTACCGGACGTGAGCCCTTCCCGAAACAATTCGTCGATATTGGACTGATCCCTGTTATTCATAACCAGATTTGAAACGTTCATCATTTTCAGCGGGCAAAATCCTTCCTCTTCTGAACGTCCAGATCAGCAACATGATCCGCACCAGACCTGGCTCCGACAGCATTTGCCGGAGTTTTTGCCTTGCTTTTGTCAGATTTGAACGGGAAGTGCTTTCGCTGATGCCCGCCATCCGGGCAATTTCCTCGTGGGAGTATCCGTCGATGGCATATAAATTAAATACGAGTCGATACGCCGGAGGAAGACGCTGAACAAACGACAGCAGATCTTCATACTCCAGCTTCCTCTCAGCTGTGATTTCATGAGCCGGTTGAATGGCCTTCTCCAGCCCTTCCATGCGTGACCATCGCAGATTGGAACGGTAATAATCGACCGACACGTTATACATGATCTTGCTCAGCCATGCCCTGAACGGATAATCACGGTTGTACTTTTCAATGTTTGTAAAAGCCTTGAAAAATCCGTCATTCACAATTTCCGCCGCCTCCCCTGTACTGCCGGCGTATCGCAGACAAATTTTCATAGCATACCCATAAAGCTTCTGATATAACAATCGTTGGCTTTGCCGGTCATTACTCAAACAACCGTCGATAAGCTGTTGTATTTCTTTCTCTGTCATTAAAAACTAACTGCGGCGCCAGCGCAGGACTAATAACAAATGTAACCAACGTTTTTCCGCTTCATTCTCATCTGTTTCTGAATAATTTTTCACCAACCTGTTCACTCTCGTTTCCCGCCAACGAAAAAGTGCGGGTAATCGTAAAGCCCCAGCGGAACTGTCCTTTTGTCCAACTGCTGCTGGTCGAAGGCATAAACTGGTTTTCCAGGGTAGCCGTCGTATTGGTGAAACTCATGTTGAAAACATGCCCGCCGGTTTCAATTTCCAGTCCCACACCCAGCGGATTGTAAAAACGGAAATCTTTTCCTGCGCGGAAATAATCCTTGCTGTCCTCTTTTCTGAAACTGATTGCGTAATCCACGACAACGGCCATGCGTTTGCTCACCTTTAACCGTCCTCCAATGCCCAATGCAAACAGATTATTTACATCCATATAGCTGACATAATTCCTCCGGATGTAGGTCGGAGAGATCGCCACAGAGAGGTTTTCGCTGAATTTTCGTGCAATGATGAGTTGAGCCACGAAACTCAGCCTGTCGCCGGCGCCGTCGAAAGCAGCATCTGAAGTGACAACCGGCCTCTTTTTCATCGCGGAGATCGCACTGTTCCCAAAAAAAGCCAGCGAAAAAGGCGTATGCCCGTCGGTAGTCTGCTGCAGCAACCTGTATTTTGTATTCACATAAAACAGTTGTGAATGATCGGTGTTCACCCCGTTGGGCGCCCCTTTGGCCCTCCCCAGGCCAACATTAAACCGGTCGGTTAAACCATAAGTGAAACCGATCAGAATGTCGGTCGAGTTATCCAGACCAAAAAAAGTCTCCGTTCCACCATTTCTGCCGGCCAGATCACCAAACCGGTGCATGACCGTGAACATCAGGTCGTGCTTGTGAACCGTCTCGATCGACTGGCTGTTAATCAGCCAGGGGGACTTAAATATCGCTGTAACCGGCTCCCGGCCAGCTTCTGCAGGCTCTGAAAATAACTGCCCCAGATCGGTCTGGGCAACCAATGACAAGTGAATAAATCCTGTCAGGAAAACAATAAGAATGAGCTTCATCATCTGGTGATTTGTTTTAATCATTATTAATGCCTTACTGCAAAGGCATTCTGCATCATTGCTTTGATAAACAGGGTATCCGAAAATCAACTACCTGTAACGGGCTGAAATCTTCACTTCCACCACTTCGGCGATGTTCTTTATAACCAGTCTGGGAATTTTTATATGGTGATCGGCCACTTCTACCGGAAACACAGAACTTACTGAAACCTGTCCGGCAGTCCTGAGCAGCTTACCTTCCACAGTATACGCTTTGGCAACACCGTGAATGTTCAGATTTCCTGTTACCCTCACCGGGTAAGTGCCGTCTTTCAACATGCCCTTCCAGTCCTGAACTGCACCTTTGAATTCGGCGTAAGGATATTTGTCACTCTCCAGGTAGTTCTCATTAAAATGCTCCTGCATCAGGCTCTTTTTAAATTCAAATGAGCGGATGGGAACTTTAAAATAGATCTCGCCTGTTGCCAGATCCAGCGCCGAAACGCCTTCGTCGCTTTTGCTTTCAATGTCCTCCAGCGGCGCTTCCGAGAAAAAGGAGATGGTAACCTGCTCTGATTTCAGTACCTGCGCATGCAGGACCATCGAAAGGCCTCCAAAAAGAATGATCAATACGATTCTCATCTTTTGCATACTGTTCCAGTTTAGTTTTCAGGGGCGCAGTTCCGGATCCAGATATTCAGCGAATCACGTGTCGCCTTGGGTAGAGGCGCCATCCCTTTCGGCATATCGGCATTGTCCTGGATAACCCGTATGTAGAACACATCATTGGCATATGGTTTCAGCCCGGCATAATTCGTAAAATTTCCCGGTGCCGGGGAGTTTCCGCCACGGTGACACTGAATGCAGTACTTGTCGACAACACCCTTGACGTAGTTAGTGTATGTCACGTCCATTTCAGGAAAAAGCGGCGTGCAATCTCCCGGGTCTTCCTCATCTACTTCAGGCGCCATGTTGGTACAGCCCGCCAATATGATCATCATACTGGCTATGAGCAATAAAAAGATCTCTCTCATACGTTAATCGTCAATTTGCGTACTAAACTTCATCCCTGTTTTAAAAAACACCGATATGAGAAACTCCATGTTGCTGTGATTGATTATCCTGCCCCGGGCATTTTCAGAGCTACCTGTTCGCCTCATCACATAACCTTTTTGATTTTTTCTTTTTCGCATGGTGGCAGTTATCCGGAATTCCGGCATTATACCGGAATCCCGGACTTCCACCGCATCAGTAACCGTTCCCTCCCGATGGCGGCGGGTTCATCCCCGAACTGCTTTTGCTTAACCGGGCAATAACTTCGCCCGCCGGATAAGTTGCCGTGTGTATCTGCGTGTAGATTTTCCCGGCCACCAGATCTGCAGCCTGTTGCGCGGTAAGCGTGACTTTGCCGGAAACAGTGCCCGAAACTGTCTGCGGAAAACCCGTTATCGGCGCCATCACCGGTCCGTCGTTGTGAAAATGCATATTGGCGGCGGCACTTCCTAAGCCGGTCCATGTCACAGTGAAACTTAGCTCACTGCTGGCAGGATCAAAAATGGCCCTGGTCGTTCCCGTCGCAGAGGTATTCACAGCATCGGACGACTTCTCAAAGCTTCCCGAGTAATTCACCTTGGCCGGAGCCTCTTCTTCTTCATCATCGTCGCAGGACAAAAATCCACCAACAGATAACATCAGGGTAAAGACCAGAATAAATCGCCTGTAACCCAAAAATTGCCATGTTTTCATCGTTTTTCATCATTTAAGTTTAAACACTCATCGTCTTCTTTAAAAACTGTTCCTGACTTTATTCATTCGTTTGTCTGTTAAAGAATACGGAGCCTTATTTAAGAGTGCTGCCTCTGAATATCTTTTTTTCTGAAAAAATTAACAAAAACTGCGGGCAAGTTAAAACCGGCTTCAACTATTTTATTTGGAGGTTTGTTGTTATCTTTAGACCAATTAAATCATTTGCTATGAGTACCACGGGAATCGACCGCAGAAAATTCGTTGCCGCCTTATCGCTTGGCACGGCACATTTGTTGTTCGGCAATTCGTTATTCGCATCGGCCAGGCCCGTGCGCTCTGCCGATCCGTTGCAGATGGTCAGGCTCGGCCAATCGGGCCTGCAAACCAGCCTGATTGGTATCGGAACGGGAGTTCATGCCGGGAACAGGTCGTCCGCGCTCACCCGGAGCGGAAAAGATTCCGCCATTGGTGTGATCAGGCACGCGTACGACCGGGGAATCCGTTTCTTTGACTGTGCCGATACCTATGGTACGCATCCGGTGATGGGAGAAGCGCTGAAAGGAATGGACCGCGAAAAAATAACACTTTGTTCCAAAATATGGGTCAGACCAGGCGGAATACCGGATCAGGACCGGCCCGATGCCGACGTGGTTGTTGATCGGTTCCGAAAAGAACTGCAAACTGATTACCTGGATACCGTCCAAATTCACTGTATGGTAGATACCGACTGGACCGATGCGCAAAAAAAGCAGATGGATATTCTTGATAAGCTGAAGAGCAAGGGAATTATCAAAGCTCATGGCGTATCCGTTCATTCGCTTGAGGCCATGAGGGCAGCAGCCGCAACACCCTGGGTCGACGTGATCCACGTTCGCATCAACCCCTATGGAATTGCAATGGATAAGCCCGAACCGCAGGAAGTTGTCGACGTTATTAAGCAACTTCACGAATCCGGCAAGGGTGTGATTGGCATGAAACTGATCGGCGATGGAAAATACCAGACTGACAGTGAAAAAATTGACAATGCGCTGAAATTTGTCCTCGGGCTCGGGGTAGTCGATATGATGATCGTGGGCTTTGAGAATTCCGGCCAGATCGATAACTATATTGAACGCACTGAAAAAGCATTAAAATCGGCCTGACGCAACGAAATAGCCGCTGCATATTTAATCCTTGACAGACGCGGGATTAAGCCTTATCCTGCAGCCGCTGGCTTTGACCGGCGCCGCAGTTTTCCCATGGCATCTGCAGCAATCATTGAATTCAGTACTCTTTCAGGAGTGACCAGCCCGGCTTCATGGTGAATACCTTCCGCCGGGGCACAGGCTTTGACTGCCGCCTTCATCAGACGTTCCCGGCTGACATTCCCGATACCGATATCGGAAAGCTGAGTAGGTAAACCTATCTCTTCACAAAAACCATAGACGGTTTCCATTTCGGAAGGTGATGCGTCGGTCAGATGAAGACCCGTCAGCGTGCCGAAGGCAACTTTTTCGCCGCCAACAAGGTTTTCCTGCCGTTACGGGTAACGGCGGACCGACACTGAAATAAAAACCATCACCGTGACCGCCCCTCCTCAGGAAAACATCATCGTGAACGAAATGCCTTATCTGTTCGTCTATATAATCATCTAAGACCCAACATTCTTCCGGGGAAAACGCCTTTTTATTAAATTCTTTCAATAAAAGTTGCATTGTTAAATAAATTAGCAGACTTTTGTAATCATATTCAAAAATCCAAAAATCCACTCAGTATGAAAAAGTTATACCTGCTTTTATTTTCATCTGTTCTATTAATGGCATGCTCAAAATCGGGGGATGATCTTCCATCTGAAGATATTCATAGTGTAGTAAAGACCATGGTAACCGGAAAAATCGAGAAAGGTCCCTTTCTTACCGGGTCGAAGGTTATGCTCTATGAATTGGATAAAGACCTGAAACAAACGGGAAGAAATTTCAAGACAGAGACGATCAACGACAATGGTGACTTTGTTTTTGACAACACAATGGAGCTCCAGAGTCAATTCGTGGAGTTGGAAATATCGGGATTTTTCTTCAATGAGGTCAAAGATATGCTGTCAACTTCCCAGATTTCTTTGAATGCACTGGCTGATATCTCAGTCAAGGATAAGGTAAATGTAAATATCCTTACACATATTACATTCAAAAGAATAAAGATTCTGGTTTCAGAGGGGAAACGTTTCTCTGAAGCTCAAAAACAAGCTCAAAAAGAGCTCCTTGCTGAATTCTATATATCCAAAACGGCAAAAAATCCGGATGATATCGGACTCGCTGACGGCGATGAAGATGCGGCCATTCTGCTGGCTATTTCCGCAGTACTGCTACACGAAAAAAGCGATGCCGAATTTTCCGAGTTTATTGCCAAACTCAATAATGACTTTGCCGAAGACGGAAAGATCTCGGCGACTGAATTATTGGAGGAAATTCACCAGGCTCAAAAAGGAGTGAACTCCATTTATGTGATGGAGAACTTAAAAAGGTACTTCTCAGAAAAGGGTAAGGAAGTAACCGTTGATAATATCCGTAAATTCATCGATGGGAACGGCGACGAAGTTCTGGACGAAAAAGACGCTGTTATAGATCATGGCCCCATTGATGTGATAACAGATGAACCGATTTTTCCAAACAAGGATGCTTATCTGGAAGCATTAAATGTATCCTACGAAAAAGTTAGCAATTATTTTCAGAAGATGCTGGTACTTGATGCGGTCAGATGTAAACAAATTGTTTACAACACCTCAATTAATTCAAGCAACTCGATTCTAAATGAGGCATGGAGAGCGGCATACCAATCCATTCATCAATTGAATTTGATTATCGAACACTCTGCAGATAATTTGGGTTTCGACGTTACACCTTACCTTCATACGGCTAAGGTGTTGCGCGCTCTGCTTTATCTGGACATGATCCAGCACTGGGGCGATGTACCTTTTATTACAAAAAAGCTTTCAATAGATGAGATATATGTTGCAAGAACGAACACCGGAGAGATCTTTAACGCCTTGCTGGCCGATTTGAACGCGGCGGTTCCTTATTTACTGGAGGAACCACAACATAACCAGGCTATTGTTTCCCGTGATCTGGCCAATGCCTTAATCGGAACAATTTATCTGGAGAAAAAGGAGTATAGCGCTGCTGTTACCTCTTTCGAAAAGATCCACAATAATAGTCAAACATTTTCTTTGGCAAACAGTGTTTATACCGATATCAACAACACTGAAGCGTTGTTTGCCCTTTTGTTGTCGGATGAAGAAAACCAATCTTTCTCGGTTTTCAATCAATATCTGAAAAAAGGCAGCTTACATCCCCTGTACCGAAATGCGAGCATCCTGCTTAATTACGCAGAAGCATTGTCTGTCTCGAATAAGAAGACGGAGATGCTGAGTGTGATGAATAAAATCAGAACGGCCGCAGGAATGGAACCATTGCAGGAAGCTCCCTTAAAACCTGAACAAGAAATTGCAGGATTGTGGGAAAAGGTAATCGGCGCTGATTATGGTTATTTTGCCCTTTTGAAACGAACAGGAATTGCAGTAGAACAGCTGGGAATTCAGGACTATCAGCAGCTGTATCCGATACCGGATTCGGAACTACAGTTAAATCCTAAAATGACACAGAATCCCTGGTATTAACTAAAATAACCGAGCCTAAGCATGACAGGTTTAGCCTGTCATGATACTGCTTCGGAGCAATGAGACGCTAATTTGAGCCTGCGAAAGTAGAACCAAAAATAAGGAAAGTCGTAGAAAATACTTGCGGGTTGTCGGAAAGGTATTATATGTAAAAATTTTGAGCAACCGCAGAATTCAATTGTGATGACCAAAGAAGAAACTCATCCGGAAACTGGCCGACCTGGAATGGGAAGACTTTGAAGTAAAAGCGGCGAAAGGCGGCCTTCCAAAAAACACGAGGGAAACCGTGAGTGCTTTTTCCAATACCTCGGGTGGTTGGTTACTGTTTGGGATCGCTCAAACCGGTAGCCATTTTGAAGTTCAGGGAATATTCAGAACAACTTCGGAAAGAGTTCAGAAAGAGTTTGGAAAGAGTTCGGAAAAATTGAAGTCCTCGTTTTAATGCTAATTGTCATTGATGGAAATACTACCGCAGTTGATATCAGTAAAATTCTTGGTATTTCTTTAAGAACTGTCAGACGATATTTGGATGGTTGGAAAAACTCAGGAGTAATAACCAGAACGGGAGCCCGCAAAACGGGATTCTGGAGAATAAATATCAGTGACACGTTTAAATGATACTTTAAATAATACTTTAAATTTCCTGTAAATTGCTATAAAACTGACACTTAATGATTATCTATTTTGTGATAGCACTTTAAATGACACTTTAAATGACACTTTAAATGACACTTTAAATGATACTTTAAATGAACCTGTAAATGATACTGTAAGTGAACCTGTAAATACGACCCGATACACTACATGAACACCAATAAACTCAAAAAGGTTACGATATCAGCGAATACATGCAGGAAAAAAGACTTTGCAAGGCCTGTGAAGTTACCTTCCTGAGAACAACCGGCAACGCCTGACCGGATCAAAAAACCAAAACCGAACCCATGACTGACAACCTGCCCCTATTGACCCTTGAAAACGAAGAACTGACCGAAAGGCTGGAACAGCTCCGCCTGGAATTTCTCGACCTGTTCACCAGACATAAAGACATGGTCGAAAACGAATCGGCCGTCCTCACTTCCATTTACCTTCAGAAGCTGGGGCACCTTCAACTGGAACTGTTACAGAAACAGACCGAAGCAGCCCGCCTGAAATTGAAAATGAACCTGATCCAGGCTGCAATAAACCGTGATGAACAACCCGATCTGCAAGCCATCGGGAAGCTCTTGAGCAGGCAGATGGAAGATTTTTATAAGCAGATTAAAGCACAGGCTGCCGCACTGGATGCGGCAAGGGAGGTACTTGCACGCCTGATCCCTGAAGAGGAAGCCAGAAAACTGAAAGAGGTTTTTCGCCTGCTATGCAAAAAGTTACACCCCGACCTGAATCCCAACCAGACCGAAGAGGAAAAAGATTTGTTCATCAGGGTCAAATCGGCTTTCGACCTGAGCAGGCTGACTGAGCTTCAGGAAATCCTGCTTTACCTGGAAAATGCAAAGAAGAGAAAGCTTCCGCCTGCCACCGTCGATGAAAAGCGGGCCCGGATCCGCCATCTGGAAGAAAACATCGCGCTTTTGAAAGACAAGATCGGTCAGCTAAAAGAACAATTCCCCTTCACGATAGCAGACCTGATTTTTGATGAAGCATATATTTCAAAACGGCAGGAAGAGATCAACAGGCAGATCAAAGCCAGCGAGGAAGAAATCACCAAATATTTATCCATCATAAGTATAATGACCAATGAATGAATCGATCCTGCCGGTAACTCCCGGATTGCTCGCTATTTTAAGCGGTGTGGAAACAGGAATCACACCATTTAAGCAGGAGATCTTCTTACTGGAGATTATTGTGGCCGGCACAACCCACTGCAAGGAAATCGAAAGCATTGAAGGCGCTGTCGTTCCTGAAAAGGTACTGACAATGAAAAGGGAACCCAACAATCAGTATGACAAACATGCCATCGCCATCTATTGCGATTCCATCCGCATCGGATTTGTACCGGCCGAAATGAACCTGGTTTGCTCCCGCCTGATGGATGCCGGGAAACTGTTTTTTTGCAGGGTGGTTTCGAAAGAATGGAGAAATAAATGGCTGAGAGTAAAAGCCAATATTTATATGGTGGAATGACTCCGGAGAAACAGTCTCGGTATTCACCATAAAAGAATTTTGTATTTTTCATGATTCGCCATAAGAGGTGGTGTTATATCCCTTACCGGGGGTGACAACGCCTGCAAGGTGGCTAAAAGGGAAATAAAGAACAGGTATTAGTCGCTCCCAAGTTCAACTGCTCAATCGGATCAGTCGCAGGGTGAGCGGACATTTGACCTTGCGGTACAGCAACTGCAACAGGATACAGTGGTTCACTTCATCGAAGAAGCTTTTCAAATCGATATCAACAATGTGCTGATAATCCCAGTTTCGGTTGGACGCTCAGACTCTCGTCTGACCGCCACGACCTCATATCACCACCCTTATGCGGCAGCGAAGAAAATTTTCCACCACGAAATTAGTTTCCTAGATAAGAAACTTTTATCTTTGTCGAAAAGTAAAGGGAGGAATGAATAAGTACAAATTTCGAGTTGAATTTTTGGAAGAAGCTAAAGAGTTCCTTGACAGTCTTGACGAAAAGGCACGTGACAAAATTTTCTATAACATTTGGAAAGCACGAAGCACAAATGACAGAGAACTCTTTTCAAAACTACAGGACGAAATTTGGAAGTTCAGGACAAAGTACAGTAACACTTACTACCGTCTTTTCGCTTTTTGGGACAGGACCGACAAAACGGATACGGTGGTAATATCCACAAACGGAATAACTAAGAAAAAGAAGAAAACTCCAAAAGGAGAAATAGAAAAGGCGGAACGGTTAAGACAACAGTATTTCAACGATAAAAACAAAGGAAGATGAAGACATATAGTTTGGAAGAACTTACCGACAAGTACATCGGTGAGAAAGGGACAAAAAAACGGGACGAATTTGAAAACGAACTAAGGCTTGATTTGCTTGGGTATGCCATTAAACAAGCAAGAAAAGAGCGCAATTTGACCCAGGAACAGCTTGGTGAACTGGTAGGCGTGAAAAAAGCTCAAATTTCAAAAATTGAGAATAGCACAACTGACGCAAGATTTTCCACAATTTTAAAAGTGTTTAAAGTATTAGGTGCTAACGTGAAGTTTAATGTAGAGTTGAACGAACACAAATTAGCATACTAACTTGAATAAGAACGCCTACCGCACAATCGAATAACCCGCCCTCAAATACGTGAAAACTTGTTCCAATGGGTCGGGCCAATCGGGACCAATACCACCTGGTTTTATACAAAAGCAGGCTTGGGCGTCTCCATCAACTCAATGGACGATGCACGGAACATGAATGCGATCGGAACGGTTGGCTCATGGTTTTCAACCCAAATATTTACAAAATCTGGGATTCACGAATCTGATCATAGACAGTGATCCTGAAGTACTGACCAAAAAACTCATGACCGGAAAAATAGATGCATTTGTATGCACCGATATTACATTCCCCAGTATCCTCGATCAACTGGGTTATAATTACACCGGCGTAACTCCTTCTTTTTCATTGATGTCGTCCGATTTTTATATTGCATTTTCAAAAACAACGCCTACCGCCACGGTAGCACAGTGGCAATCAACGCTTGATGCTGTTAAAAGCGACGGAACCTATACTGAAATCGGAAATAAAACGTTCCCCCTAACGACAAAAGCCGCGTCAACCGCGGCTTTTAGTGCCCAGAACAAGACTCGAACTTGCACGCCGTAAACCGGCACCAGCCCCTCAAGCTGGCGTGTCTACCAATTTCACCATCTGGGCAGAATCGCTGAACGAATCAGCTTAGAACTTCCATTTTTCAATGTGAGTGCAAAACTATAAAAATTATCAAAAAACAAGCACATTCCCGGAAAAATATTCTTCCGTCCACCCGAAATATCTCCCGCCCGCCTCCTGTTGAAACGCACTCACCTTAAACCGGCCCCGTTCATACCCTATTATTTCGGAATCCGGTAAGCTTTATGTATCTTAACGCCTCAAATTTGATAGGAACTAAAAACAAATGCTGACAAAACATGAACCCTGAAAAAATCCTGCAAGTGGCCGGACAGTTTGTTCCGGAAAAAGAAATAGCCCGTGTATCTCCACTTGGAGAAGGCTTTATTAACGACACCTTTATTATTTTTCCCAAAGCGGAAAACGGACGGAAATATCTGCTTCAGCGGAAGAACAAAAAGGTCTTTGTTCAGATCCCCGGCATGATGGAGAATATCCTGAAGGTAACCAATCACCTGAAGAAAAAGATCATTCAAAAGGGCGGCGATCCGGAACGGGAGGCGCTGACCATCCTTCCCACCCGCGACGGAGCCCTTTATTTTCTGGACGAGGAAGACGAATACTGGGCCGCCTGCCTGTATATTGAAGACCACCTGGTCTACGAAAAAGTCGACTCCCCCCGCATTGCCTTTTCAGGCGGAAAAGGGATCGGACGTTTTCAAAGCCTGCTGATCGACTTCCACGAAAATCTGGTTGATACCCTCCCGGGGTTCCACAATATGCGGTTCCGGTTCGAACAGTGGGATGCCGCCCTGCAAAAAGACCTGGCCGGAAGAAAAGACAGCATGAAAACGGAAATCGGTTGGATTGAAGCGCGCCGCGGGGAAATGCTCGACTTCTGGAAACTGGTCGAAGACGGGACCATTCCCAAACGCGTAACCCATAACGATACCAAGATCAGTAATATCCTGTTCGACCTCAACGGCGATGTACTGTGCATGATCGACCTCGACACCATGCTCCAAAGTCCGGTGCTGAACGACTTTGGCGACGCGATCCGCTCCTATGCAAACATCGGGGCCGAAGACGAAAAGGACCTCAGCAAAGTGGCTTTCGACATGGAACGATACGAAGCCTTCACTGCCGGGTATCTGTCCGAAACAAGAAACATCCTGACGGAACCGGAAATAAACTACCTGGCCTTTTCGGCCCGTTTTATCACCTTCGAACAGGTGCTTCGGTTCCTGATGGATTACCTGAACGGCGACACCTATTACCGGATCAAATATCCCGAACACAATCTTGTCAGGACACATGCCCAGTATAAGCTGTTGCAGGATATGGAAAACCAGTTCAGCCAAATACATGAGGCTACGCTTAATTTAGCAAAAGCTGACTAGTTTCCGGCACCCAGGCGCAAATCTTTCCGTGCTGAAAAACATGCAGGAAAGATTTGTTGCTTTGAATATCTTTGTATTAAACCATAAACCTTTGTCGATTGAATTCAAACGAAGCGGAAAGTGAATTGGTCAGGGAATTCAAAAAGGGAAACACTAAAGCCTTCGAAAAACTTTTTGAGATATACCATAAAAAGCTGTATGGTTTTATATTCAGTTTCACCCGGTCACGCGAAGACAGTGAAGAAATTGTCCAGAATGCATTTTTTCAGGTCTGGAAACACAGGGATAACTTTAAAGAAGAACATCCATTCGAGGCCTATTTATTTCGAATTGCCAGGAATGCATTCCTGAATCATAACCGCAAACAGATCAACCGGCGCGTATTTGAAAAACATGCCTTGCTGTATACCCGGACCGAAGCCGAAAGCGCTGATGAGTATATTCTTTTCAATGAAACAAAGAAAATCGTCGAAAACCTGATTAATTCCATGCCTCCCAAACGACGTGAAATTTTTATCCTTCAAAAAGTCGAAGGTTTATCGCGCAAGGAGATCAGCGAAAAATTAAATCTCTCGGTCGTCACTGTCGACAGCCATTTAATGGCTGCCAACCGGCAGTTCACACAGGGACTCAGGAAGTTAAACCTCATGATGCTGAATATCCTTTTCTGTTGATAAAAATTCCCTCGCAGACTCATAGTTTTTTATCGTTCGGGTGTATAGCTTGTATAGTTACCCGAAAATGATACCAAACGAAGAACATATAAAACTCCTTCAAACACTGCTGTCCAAACAGGATCCCGGTCCTGACGGGCTAAGAACCCTCTTTAAACTCTATAACAGTGAAAGGGGGCATGAGCAGATCCGGGATATGCTGGAAAAACACTGGCCCGAATATCGTTTGCCAGATTCTATCGAAATTGACTCGGAGAAAATACGGAGAAGGGTTAAATCAGACATTCTGGACGACCTGAACAAAGCGGCATTCAGGGTCACAACATTCTACAAATGGACGGCCGGTGTTGCGGCTTCGCTCCTGGCAATCGTTCTGATTTCATCTATTTTATTTCTCGATGTCCGTTTAAAAAATGCGGACACGACTGTCGCCCTGACCGAAATCGTGGCACTACCCGGACAACCGAAAGACCTTGAGCTTCCTGACGGAACCCACGTTTGGCTGAATCCCGGTTCCTCATTGGTTTATTCGAAAAATATGAATACAGAAACAGTGAGGGACGTACGCCTCACAGGACAGGCTTATTTTAAGGTGGCAAAAAACCAGAAGGTCCCGTTTGTCCTCCAGATGGGCGACATTGGCTTAAAAGTCACCGGCACCAGCTTTAATGCATCCGGGTACAGGGACGATCCTCATATGAGTGTGGCCCTCGAATCGGGTGAAGTGAAGCTATTTGAAGGTTCTTACTTCGACGCGGAAAAATTCACCCTCCTCCGCCCCGGAGAGATTGCCTTTTATACGAAAGGAAGTCGCGGCTTTAAGATAGAAAAAGCAGAAATTGAAAAATATACGGCCTGGACGAACGGAGTCCTGATTTTCCGCGACGAGCCATTGGCTGACGTTTTCAGGCGCATGGAAAGATGGTACAATGTGAAGATTGTCGTGGAAGACCCGCGCATTAACAGCTACCGGTACACAGCCACTATAAAAAATGAAAGCCTGGAACAGATCCTTCAACTCCTGGAATACACTTCCCATCTGGAGTGTGCAATAACAGAAAATCAAACATCAGGAAATTCAAAACGTACGGTCCGAATAAAAACCCAAAACAACCTGCCCATGAAGTAAACCCAAACGTAAAAAAAGGAGGTGCGTGAACACCTCCGTTTTCCTTCAATGTCTGAGAAGCTTCCAACTTCCAGGCATCAATTAACTTGAACGTTACAATTCAAATCATCACGAAATTATGAAAAAAAACTATTTAATGACGATTTCCATAGCAAATCAAATATGGAAATTAAAATTATTGAGAATTATGAGGTTAACAGTTGCAGCTATTCTGTTATGGGTGTCTCAGAGTTTCGCCCTCCCGTCCTACTCTCAGAACACCCGCATCTCTCTGAATTTTACGAATTCCACGATTCGAAAAGTTTTGCAGGATATTGAAGACAAAACGGATTTCTATTTTATGTATAACGGACAGTTTGTCGATGTGGAACGGAATGTGAGTATCCAGGTCAGCGACCGGGGTATAACAGATGTTCTGGATAAATTATTCCTGAATACCGGAATCCGGTATAAAATAGATGACCGGCAAATCGCATTGACCGAAGACAGTTTTAACCCTCAGCAGTCTCAACAGTCAATCGTGGTAACCGGCAAGGTGACCGACTCTGCCGGGAATCCGGTTCCCGGAGCGACTATTGCTGTTCGGGGAACAACGAATGGAACAATTTCAGATGCTAACGGGAATTACAGTCTGAAGAATGTCCCCGGCAACGCTGTTCTTGTTTTTTCATTCGTAGGAATGAAAACAACGACAGTGGAAGTTGCCAATCAGTCGGTTATCCAGGTCACACTCGAAGATGAAACAATCGGGCTGGAAGAAGTGGTAGCCATCGGCTACGGCGTGCAAAAAAAGAAGCTGACAACTGGTGCAACCGTCCAGGTTGACGGAGAAGCCCTTCAAAAATTAAGCACCCTCAGTGCATTGAACGCCATGCAGAGCCAGACCCCCGGGGTCAACATTACACAAAGTTCCGGTCAGCCGGGAGAAGGCTTTAAAGTGACCATCCGGGGAATCGGAACAACGGGCGATTCCTCCCCTTTATATGTCATCGACGGCGTAGCAGGCGGTAATATCAATGCACTCAACCCTTCGGATATTGAATCAATTGATGTACTGAAAGACGCGGCTTCCGCAGCCATTTACGGAGCCCGCGCCGCAAATGGGGTGATCCTGGTCTCAACCAAAAAAGGGAAAACCGGTAAACTCCAGTTTTCTTATGACGGGAATTACGGTTTTCAATACATCGCCAGAATGCCGCCCCTGTTAAAAGCCAAAGAATATATGGCCATTCAGGACGAAGTACGTTTCAATGAAGCGAACCCGGTATATGATTGGGCCAATTTGCTTCCTGAAGATTTGTACAACGCGATTAATGACGGGTCGTGGGAAGGAACAAACTGGATGGAAGAATCCTATAATAAGGCTGCCCCTATACAGAATCATGCTTTTAATCTAACCGGCGGAAATGAACAATCCAACTTTTCCTTAGGTTTCTCCTATGCTTCGCAGGAAGGAATCCTCGGAAAGCCGGTACAATCCGATTACAACCGGTATACGGCCCGAATAAATTCAGATCATGTTCTGATGAAAGAAAACGGCATCAACATCATCAAGATCGGTCAGACCCTAAATTATAACACCAATACCAAATCCGGTATTGCCATTGGAAATATCTACTGGAACTCCGTCCATGACCTGTTGATTGGAAATCCGTTATTACCGGCTTATGACGCCGACGGTAATTTCTATGATTATGACGACAAAATCGAAAACGGATGGAACTTCGACGGGAATACAGGTAATCCCATCGCCGAAATGTCTTTGTCGACCCGTGGTTTAAACCTTTCCGAGAACTACGGCTTACAAGCCAGCGCTTACATTGAAATCCAACCTGTTAAAAACCTGATCTTCCGGTCCCAGTTTGGATACAAGATGAACGCTTCCGCCTATCGTTCCTATGACGGGATCCGCCATTTATCGAACAACACCAATGTCACGATCGACAAAGTCAACCAAAATGCCAGTTCCGGATATAGCAAAACACTCGATAATACATTATCCTATCAGTTTACCATCGCCGGCGGTCATAACCTGGATGTCGTCGCCGGACAGTCGGTCGAAAAATGGGGGATGGGCTCCAACGTCAGTGCCAGCGGAAATAATTCAATCTTTCCCGGTTCGTTCGACAATGCCTGGGTTGATAACACGAAGCCAACCGAACTGGCTCAAAGAGGCGCCGGTGGATCGCCATGGGGCTCTGGCGCCCTGGCATCATTCTTCGGCCGTATCAACTATAACTTTAACGAAACGTACATGCTCTCGCTGATTATGCGTGCCGACGGATCGTCCAACTTTGCCCGCGGCAAAAGATGGGGATACTTTCCCTCCGTGTCGGGTGGATGGGTCATTTCGAACGAATCGTTTCTGCAAAATTCCAGGAATTGGATGAACTTCCTTAAACTGCGCGCCAGCTGGGGACAAAACGGGAATGCTTCCATCGATCCTTTCCAGTACCTTTCAACCTTCGCCTTTGACGTGAGTAACGGATACTATTTCGCGGCCGATAAGAAGACCCAGACTGTTGGCGGATATGCCGATATCCTCTCAAATCCGGATGTAACCTGGGAAACCTCAGAACAGATCAATATCGGGTTTGACGCCAGATTCCTGGATTCAAGGCTGGGCATCAGCTTCGATGCCTATAAAAAAACAACCATCGATTGGCTGGTAACCGCTCCGATCCCCGCAGTGTGGGGGCTTAATCCTCCTGCTATCAATGGTGGTGACGTGGAGAACAAGGGGCTTGAACTGGCACTGAGCTGGAACCACATGAAAGGTGAATTCCAATATGGGGCCACCGTAAATCTCGCTTACTATGAGAATGAAGTAAGAGAGATCGCCAACACGGAGGGAATCATTCATGGTGATGCCAATGTACTGAGTCAGGGAACAACCGAAATGTATCGTGCTCAGGAAGGTTACCCAATTGGTTATTTTTACGGGTATAAAACAGACGGCGTCTTCCAAAACTGGGACCAGGTAGAGAATACACCGGTTAAATACAGCGGAGCACAACCCGGCGACCTGATTTTTGTCGATACCAATCATGATGAAAAGATCACCGAAGAAGACCGCACCATGATCGGGAATCCAAACCCCGACTACATTATCGGGCTGAATTTCAATTGCTCATACAAAGGATTCGATTTCAGCGTAACCGGAACCGGAGCTTTCGGACAGCAAATTGCCAAATCGTATCGTTCGTTCGCTGATTCACCGCTCCAAAATTACACAACCGATATCTTTGGCCGCTGGACGGGCGAAGGAAGCTCAAATAAACTGCCCCGCCTCACTTCAGGCAGTCATACCAACTGGCAGAATATCTCCGATATCTATATTGAAGACGGCGATTATCTGAAAATCCAGAACCTGACCCTCGGATATGATTTCAAAAAGCTCTTGAGAGATATTCCCCTGGCACAGGCCCGTTTATTTGTGACTGCTCAAAACCTGTACACCTTCACGGGATATTCCGGAATGGACCCTGAAATTGGTTATGGTTATGATAAAAGCTGGGTATCAGGAATCGACCTGGGTTATTATCCGAGCCCAAGAACATTTTTGATTGGTGTTAATCTTAAATTTTAACAAGACTATGAAACAGATATTCTATTTAGCCGCTGTCAGCCTGGTATTGACTTCATGCGAGAATTACCTGGACTCGGAAAGTTACGTGAAGAAAAACGAAGGAAATTATCCCACAACTGCCGCCGATGCGATTCAGGTAGTTACCGGGGTGTATGCCACCTTGAACAAGCCTATTGCAAATGTTCAAAATACCTATTTCTATGCTGCTGAGCTGGCCTCCGACGACCGCTTCGGAGGCGGAGGTGAAAATGACAAGGACATGCAGGTGCTCGATCATCTCCTTTACACAAACATGGACCGTTTCAAAAGTTTCTGGGCTGACCGCTACTCCGGAATCAGCAGGGCCAATATGGCCATTGCCAATCTGGATAAGGTTGCCGACGAACAATTGCGCAATCAGCTAACGGGTGAAACATTGATCCTGCGTGCCTTCTTTTACAACGAGCTTGTTGAGCTGTTTGGCAATATTCCACTGATCACAGAAGTACCCCGAAATGTTGCCGAAGCTCAGCAATATCCACCTCAGGCACCCGCCGAAGACGTTTATGCCTTTATCGCTTCCGATCTGAAGAAAGCAATCAGCATCATGCCATCAACCAAGTGGAATGAAACGGTTTCGGGCGAAGGACATCTGACAAAATGGACCGCTGAAGCGCTCCTCGCCCGTGTTTTTCTCTTCTACACGGGATTCTACAACAAGGATGCACTTCCCCTGGTGGGCGAAGACGGGACCGTGTCAGGAACCATCGCGAAAGCAGAGGTAGTCGCCGGGCTGGAAGACTGTATCGCCAACAGCGGACATGATCTGGTGTCTGATTTTCGCAGTTTGTGGCCCTACTCAAACAAACTCTCAAAAAAAGACTACCCTTACGTTCAAAATGCCCCTGAATGGGTGAAGGACGGCAGCAATCCGGAACAAATTTTTGTGATCAAATGCTCCCATCTTGCCGACTGGAGCACGACGATCGGTTATTCCAATCAATATATGCTCCATTTTGCCATCCGAAGCCATGGCGGAGCTGATCAGTATAAAAATCTCTTCCCCTTCGGACAAGGCTGGGGCGCCGGACCGGTCAGCCCAAAACTCTGGAATGAATGGAAAACGGCCGAACCGGCCGACCCGCGAAGGGAAGCATCTATTCTGGACGGTTCCAAGACGCCAGACTACATTTACGGCGCCGACAAGCAAATGGAAGAGTCCGGATTCTGGCAGAAAAAGATCATCGCCACAACCGCAGCCAAAGAGTACAATTCGGATGGAACAATTAAAAGTTTGTACAATAGCTTCACTTCTTCAACAGAATACTATGGCGATGGCGAATCGGATAACTTTCAACTGGCTCATGAAGTGGACCTGTGCCTGATCCGTTATGCCGATGTGCTGTTGATGCATTCTGAACTGACCGGCACTGCAACCGGCATGAATGAAGTCCGGGCACGGGCAGGACTTTCTCCCGTTTCATACTCTGAAACAGCCCTCCGGAACGAACGTCGCTGGGAACTGGCATTCGAAGGCACCCGCTGGAGCGATATCCGCCGCTGGGGAATTGCAAAAGAGGCTTTAGCCAAACAACTTGGATCGGATATCTATAACCGGGGAGTGGCCACTACCATGAAAGACCAGGGAGCAGGTTACGCAACACGCTATGAAGCGACAAAAGGATTCATGCCAATCCCCCAGTCCGAAATTGACCTCTCGAACGGAGCGCTGAAGCAAAATCCAGGCTGGGATGCCTCTGCTGTCTTTGTAAGCTGGAATGAATAATTAACCTAACGTCAATTCAAATAATCATGAACAAAAGATTAATCCATATTTTGTTGCTCGCCTCAGCCGCGTTGACAGCCTGTGATCCGGCTGAAGACCGGGACATCATGACGGGCGCCATTACTGCAGAAGACCTGGTCATCTCAGCCACGCCCCAGGTTGTGGAAGGAAAAAATTCGAATTATATCGAACTCAACAGCGACGGCATTCAGGCGCTTTCTTCCTGGGATTATGGCAGCGGAATAACAACAAAGACCAAAGCAACCGTCCAGGTTGTTCTTAAAGGAACAAACGACATCATTTTTACCGGCCTGAACCACGATGGAAGTTTCATCACGAAAACCATTTCAGTGCAGGTCGATACGCTCATCAACGTCCCCGAAGAGTGGGGCTTGCTCTGCGGCTCCGGCGAGAAAAAATGGGTGTGGGATGAAACCGCCAACGCCGTATGGGGCAACGGAGGATACAAGGGAAATACCTCTCCGGGATGGTGGACGAACAGCAAAGCCTCGATGGATAATAATGATCCTGATTACGGCGCCAACGGATACATGGTGTTTGCAGTGAAAGGGTCAAGATTAACCAAGTCGAATGAAAGCGGAACCAATGTCATGACAGGATCATTCGCGTTCGACATGAGTGCAAAAACACTCGATGACGGAGGGAATGTCTGGGCAAAAGGAAAACTGACGACCAAGAATGTCACTGTCTTGGCCGGAAGAATGCCCAACAACGGGAATGCCCCTATTTACGAGTATGACATTTTAAGGCTGACGAACGACAGGCTTTCACTTGCATGGCCCGAACCCGGTTCAGGCTCCTGGGGAACCGCCTGGTTCTGGATGTTCAGGGCTGCCGATTAAGAATTTAATTAACCTTCTGTTGAGAGGGCAGGCACTTGCCTGTCCTCTCCTTTATCGCAAAGGCGTTAAAAAACTGAACCGAACACATGAAGCAACTGACATTTTTTTTCATTCTCGCTGCCATCATCGGGTGTAAGCAACGCAATGACTTTCTGATAGAAGGCCAACTGCCCGATCACACATTCGATGGTGAATTTGTTTTTATGGTCCCGTTCGAAGATGCCACAAAGGAGAAGGTCGATTCCGCCCTGGTCTTGAACGGAAAGTTCACATTTCAGGGCCACGCCCGGAAAAAAGAAATTTTCATTATCAGAACCCGCCCGTTATTAAGGCTTCAGCTTCAGGAAATCCTTATAGCTAAAGAACCGGGAACGATCCGGATCGATTTTGGAAGGACCAGTTCTGCAGGCGGAACAAGTTTAAACGATTCTTTGCAGCACTGGAAAAACCATAAAATATTGTTCGATCAGGTGATGAGTCAACTTCAGGCCGTGGCCGGACCGCCCAAAACAGCCGATGTCCCTGCTGTTCAGCAGCAAATCGACTCCCTTCAGCACGTGATTGATGATTTTCATTTTAACTTCATCAAAAATAACCGTCAAAATATAGTGGGTCAGCTCATTATGAAACTAATGGGCAGCTCTTTTTCTGCGGCCCAAAAAGAACAACTTGCCATGGATAAATAAAACAAATGGAGCCAAACAGGAAAATATTATTCATTAGCTGCGGAGCAGGAATTACTGCTGCTGCATTCCTGTTTTTTCATTTTTTCTATGCTTACCATCTTTTCTTCAGGGAACAGATCCTCCTGTTTCTCAACTCGAAAGAGTATTTTCTCTCTTACTTCAACCGGCCAGCCTGGTTGAGTTGTTATGCCGGAGACTTTCTGACGCAGTTCTTTTACCTCCGCGGAGGTGGTCCCCTGATCCTGGCTTTGTTATTGTTGCTGGAGTGGCTCCTGTATTCGAACATCATCCGAACCGTCACCAAATCAACCCTGTCCTTTCAGTGGGCCATGCTGCCGGCAGGTATTGACTTTGTTTTATACTGCAATTTATCCCATCCCGTTTCCGTCTCCGTTTCCGTTATTCTGTCTCTCATTCTTTTTATAATCTACCGCACCACAGCTAACAACAAGCTGGCCATGGCCGTTGCTGCAGCCCTCGTTATTGCAACCTATTGGCTGGCTGGCAGCGCAGTGTTCATTCTCGTATCACTGATCATCGCCGGCGACTGGATGAACAATCACCTCAATCGGTTAAAAACAGGCATACTCCTGCTTCTCGCCTTATTCGTGCCATACCTGTCTGCCAATCATTATCTGATCACTGTAACCGAAGCTTTTCTTTACCCGGCGGTTCGCCCGGTAAGCCTGCTCCTGCTCCCTGCCATTGTGATCACCCTCATTCTGGCCTTCATGGTCAATCCGAAAAAACAGGCACACCTGGTTATGGCAGCCATTCCCCTGGCTTTTCTTGTCATTTTGAGCACCGGCATCAGTCGCTTCGGCAACTTTAAATTTGAAAAAATTCTTTCGCTCGACAGCGAAACCTATTTCGGGAACACAGAGCGGGTCCTTCATCTGTCCCGTAAATACAAGCTTAAAAACCGTCTTGCCGCCTACTATACGAATATCGCTCTTTCGCGTCTGGGCCGGTTGCCGGAACATCTCCTGGAGTTTTATCAGCCTGCAGCACAAGGATTGTTTTTACCGGTCAGTCCTGACGAAAGCTGGCAAAATATCCTGTTCAGCAGCGAGGCATTTTATCTGACCGGCGACCTGAACACGGCGCAGCATTCTGCGATGCTGGGCATGACTTTTTCTCCCCATGTGCGTAGCTCCAGAATGGTGAAACGCCTGGCGGAAATTAATCTTGCAACACACGATTACCCGGCTGCCGCTAAGTATTTACGGCTACTGGAAAAAACACTTTTTCATAAAAAATGGGCGGCAAAGAGAATGGAACTGATCGAAAACGGCAATGAACCGGCCTGGCTTGCCGAGATAAGGAACCGTATTGCCGGGACCGATACCCTAAGGAAACCGGTTGATTATCTGCAATCGCTCAACTTTATCGTCGACCAAAATCCCGCTAACCAGATCGCGCTCGACTACCTGCTTTGTTACCACCTCCTGAACAAAGACCTCAGCTCTTTCCAAAAAGTCTGTCATAAGCACTGGAAGATGATCAGACAGCCTTTATCTTCATTATATAGTGAAGCACTGCTGATTCTGCTCTTCCGCGAGAACGCTCCCGGGAAAAAAGTCGTTGAATACGGAATATCGCCGGAAAAACTCAACGATTTTATTCGTTATTCAAATCAGTATGAAAAAGCAAAAGGCCATGCGGATCAGATTTCAGAAACTTACCGGCAGTCATACTGGTACTACTATCATTTTGCTGCGTTCAGAGAAAATAAAAACCAAATTGAAAACCAATGAAACGGGCGTGGATCACCTATCTTCTCATTTCAGTTTTGCTGGCGTGCCAGGAGGAGCGGGAGGTGATGGTCATATTGCACTATCCGGCCATTTACCCGGACTATACCAATGTGACCATCCCTGCAAACATCGCGCCTCTCAATTTTCTGTTACGTGATTCTGTTGATCAGGTAACCGTAACCATTGCCGGGAAAAACAAAACGATCCGGATAACAGGCAACCAAAAGGTCACCATCCCTTTAAAAAAATGGAAGAAGCTGCTCATGTCTGCCCCCGAACAAACATTGACGGTAGCGGTTGTGGCAACGACTAAAGATAAGGAATTCCGTTACCAGCCATTTAAATGGTACGTTAAGCCGGAACCGATCGACCCCTGTTTGAGCTACCGGCTCATCGAGCCCGGCTATGAAGTATGGAACAAGGTCCGGATCATGGAGCGAAATCTTGAGAGTTTTGATGAACGGGTGCTCGCAGATAATGACCTGACCGATGGAAGCTGTATGAACTGCCATATCTACGGGCAACAGGATCCTTCCGTGAGCATGTTCCATATCCGGGGAAAGAATGGTGGCACCATCGTGAACAGGAATGGAAAAACAGAAAAAATCGATATCCGCACCCCGAATATGATCTCCCCGGCAATCTATGGTAATTTCCACCCCTCGGGGCAATACGGTGTTTTCTCAACCAACGTCGTCACTCCTGAGCTCCATATGGATGCGGGCAAACGACTGGAGGTGTATGATAAAGCATCCGACCTGATCGTTCTGGATTTTGACTCAAAAAAGATCAGCAGTCAGCCTTTCCTGTCCGACTCCAGCGCCCTTGAAACATTTCCTGTCTTTTCTGCCTGCGGAAAATGGATATACTTTTGTACGGCGCCTTATGTCCCGCTTCCTGACAGTATTCAATCGCTTCGGTACAGCATTTGCCGCGTTGCTTTTGACGCCCGGACCGGTACGATCGGAACGGCCGTCGACACGATCTGGGACGCAAAAAAGATGAACGGTTCTGCCAGTTTTCCGAAGCCATCGCCCGATGGCCGTTATCTTTTATTCACCACAGCGCGCTACGGCACTTTCCCGATCTGGCACCGGGAAGCCGATCTGCGGCTGATCGACCTGAAAACAAACGAAACCGATCAACTGACCATCGTCAACGATACCTGCTCCGATTCATACCACAGCTGGTCTTCGAACAGCCGGTGGTTTGTCTTCGCGAGCAAACGGGATGACGGGATCTATGGCAAACCCTATTTCGCCTATATCGATTCGGCGGGTGTTGCGCATAAGCCTTTCGTTTTGCCGCAGGCCGATCCTGAATTTTACGATAACACGCTGAAATCATTTAATATTCCTGAACTGTCGACCGGGAAGGTCCCTTATGACGCCGGAGCCATCAAAAAAATTTACAGAAATATGGAAGCTCAGAAAGTATTCTAAAAACGGGATAAAGGGAGAAGAAAAATGAAACGAAACAAAATCCTATCAAAACAGATCCTCACAGCCGGAAATCTTCTTTCATCGGCATTTGCCCTGTCAGTTTATATTTTTTTCACTTTCCTGTACCCATACCATCTGCACTACCAGGAACAATTCCAGCTCTTTCTGTTTACTCCCGGCTATTTATACGATCATCTGGGAAAACCAGGAGGCCTCAGCGATTACGCGGGGTGTTTTCTCACGCAATTTTACTTTTATCCTTTCATTGGATCATTCTTCATTGCCGCCCTGCTTACTCTTCTCCAACGTATCATCTGGTCGGTCTCTCTTAAACTTGGAGCGAGACCGGCATTTGTTCCCTTATCTTTTGTACCCTCCATTCTTTATTGGGCGCTGCTTTGTGACGAAAATTATCTGCCGGGAGGCCTGATCGCGTTTGTTGCAGTTGTTTTCTTTATCCGGCTTTATCTGTCACTGAACCACGCGATTAACCGATTCATCATGGCAATTTTAGCCATTCCCCTGATTTATTGGCTTGCCGGCGGGACATTTATTTTATTTCCTCTCTTTATCATCGGGGCCGAATCGATCCAAAGGCGGTTTAAACCAGTCCGGCTGATTCCGTTTTTGGTCATCCTGATCCTCCTGTCAGCCGCCTTACCTTTGCTCGCCAGGCAATGGGTGGGTCAATATCCCCTGTTGAAATTTTTCACCGGAGTGAACTTTTACCGGTATCCGGTCATGATACCCTACCCTGTTGCCCTTACAGGAATACTCATCCTGCTGATCCCCTTTGCCGCGCGTGGTCTCTCGCTGATAAAACAGTTCACTCCCGCGCGGATGCTGGCTATTCAACTGGCGGTGTTGCTTCCCGGCATGTACTTTCTTATTTCCAATTCAGGAGACTTCTCAAAAGAAGAGGTAATGGAATATGATTTCCATACCCGCATGCGTCACTGGGACCAGATTTTGGAAAAAGCGGATAAAAATCCGCCCCGGAGCCCGCTTGCTGTTGTCTGCGTAAATCTTGCACTGGCCAAACACGACCTTCTCGGAGAACGGATGTTCCATTATTACCAAAATGGCATGGGAGGATTGCTTCCCGATTTTACCCGCGACTTCACGATCCCTTGTATGACCGGTGAAGTTTATTATCACCTGGGACTGGTCAATACGGCGCAGCGCCTGGCTTTTGAATCGATGGAAGCCTTGCCCGATTTTCAAAAGAGCGTCCGTTCGGTGATGCGCCTGGCCGAAACAAATCTGATTAACGAAAATTATGAGCTGGCCGGGAAATATCTTCGCTTGCTTCAAAAAACATTTTATTACCGGAAATGGGCCGGCCACACCCTGAACATCATGCAAAGCGAGGATTCCATTGAAAAACACCCGGAATGGGGCAAACTCAGGAAACTCCGTGTAAAAACTGACTTTCTGTTCAGCGAATCGGAAAAAGAAATGATGTTGGGAACTCTTTTCCTGCAAAACCGGGAAAACCGGATGGCTTTTGAGTATCTGATGGCTTGTTGCCTGATAAAAAAAGATTTGCAGCACTTCATGGAATACTTCCCTGTCGGAGAACCGCTCTACACGGTTAAAACCCCTGAAAGCTACCAGGAAGCGCTCGTTTACCTCTGGGGACTGAATCATGCGGATCCGACGAGGAACATACCCTACCCCATCAGCGACACGGTTAAAGACCGTGTAAAAAAATATGCGGCGGTTTATACAAGCCAAAAAGAAGCAGAGCAAATCCTTGCCAAAGACTTCGCCGATACTTTCTGGTATTATTTTCACTACAGAAACTAAACAGAACGATGTACAACCCGCACAACAAATATCTGTATATGAATATCTTGATCAGCATATTGATCGCCCCGGCGTTTTTTATTTTGGCAGCCTGCCACCAGGAACCAGGCCCGGATGAGCTAACAAACCGGCAGCCCGCGATTTTCCCCGACTATGCCGGGGTAACCATCCCCGCGTCCATAGCCCCGTTGAATTTCAAAATACTCGAAGACTGCGATGCCGTTTACGCGAAGATTGAAGGCTCCGGGAAAAGAGCGCTCTCCTTGTCAGGACGGGACCAGATACAAATTCCTCAAAAGGAATGGACAGAATTGCTCACGGCGAATGCAGGTCAAAGTATCGCGATAACGGTGTCGGTCCGAAAAAACGGACGCAGGCTCCGGTATGCACCTTTCCAAATCTTTGTCAGCCATGACCCGATCGACTATGGCATCGTTTACCGCCTAATTGCACCCGGCTATGAGGTGTACAGCAAGATGGGCATTTATCAGCGCAATCTGTCCGGCTACAAGCAGAAGCCAATCATCGGGAATACACTGGTTCCGGGGAGTTGTGTCAATTGTCATTCCTTTCGTCTCACCGATCCTTCCTTTCTGAATATTCATGTGAGAGGTCCCAAAGGCGGCACCATTTTAAAGGTCAATGACCAGATCAGCCTCCTGAATACAAAAACACAGAAAACTATCTCCAACTTCGTTTATCCGTTCTGGCATCCCTCGGGTCAATTCATCGCTTATTCGGTGAATAATATTAAGCAGGTATTTCATGAATCGAAAGAAGAGCGGATCGAAGTGGTCGACCTGAAATCGGATGTGCTTGTTTATGATATTGCCCAAAACCAGACCTTGCTTTGTGACCGGATTATGTCTGACCAGGTTTTCGAAACATACCCTGTTTTTTCGCCCGACGGACGGAGCCTGTATTTTTGTGCATCGCCTGCCGTAGCATTTCCCTCCGGATACCGGGACGTGAGATACAACCTGTGCCGGATCGCATTCGATCCGGAGAATAAAACGTTTGGTGAAAAAATCGATACGCTTTTCAATGCCTCGGCACTGAAGAAAAGCGCCACTTTTCCACGACCCTCTCCGGATGGCCGGTACATCATGTTTACCATGACCGATTACGGCAATTTCCCGATCTGGCACAAAGAAGCTGACCTTTATTTACTCGATCTTCAAAATGGCAGATGTGAGCCGATAAAGGAAGCAAATAGCGACAACACTGAGAGTTACCATTCCTGGTCATCCAATTCCAGGTGGTTTGTGTTCAGCAGCCGCCGTATCGACGGACTTTATACCCGTCCCTTTATCGCCCATCTGGATAAAAATGGCAAGGCCGGTAAGCCGTTTTTATTGCCACAGGAAGATCCGGATGCATACGACGCTTTGTTATTTTCCTATAATATTCCTGAATTTGTCAATCAACCGGTCGGGCTCGATCTAAACGAAACCGAAGGGTTATTACACTCGGAAGGGAAAAAGGTAGAACAAAGGGAATAATGATTGTGGATGAAGTAAAAGAGAGACCAATATGGAAACAGCAACCGTAAAATCAGCTGTCACTTGTATGGTGAAACCGGTGTACCGTATCTTTAAGCCTGGTGTGCCCGGAAGTTTCACAATGCAATGGCTTGACTGCTTTGACCGCTTTCAATATTTTTTGTCCGGTCAACATCCGTATAAACCGTTCATCATACGTGTATTCATAACCGCCCGCACAGAGGAGGAATTTCATCGGCACTCCCGCCGGATTAAAGAAACCTTTGCTTCCAACGATCTGCCTGTAACGGTATTGTCCCAATCGCCTGGAAACGCTCATCTGGTGATCATGGAAGCAGGCTTTGCCGATTCATCCCGCTTCGGGATGGAGTATGGCCATACAGGGCCTGTCAGCTTTTGCAGGATTTCCGGCAAAAACTTCTCCGAAATCTGGATGGCAGGGTCGGAAGGAAAGGCGGAAGGCAGTATCTACCAGTCAGCAGTCAGATCGTTCAGTCAGCTTTTGCCTGCTTTCAGGCAGACCCGATCCGACGCAGGCCACATTGTCCGGCAATGGAACTACGTAGAGAAAATTTTCAGTATTCCGGAAATTCATGGGAAAAGGAGCCAGCATTATCAGCAGTTCAATGAGGCGCGGGCCGAATTTTACGGCAAACACCGGGCGCTCCCTGCTTATCCTGCCGCGACAGGCATTGGCGTGGACTTTAACGGAGTGACAATCGAATGTTGCCTGATCAGGGGAGACGAAACATTACAGACCATTTCCATCAGCAATCCAAATCAGGTGGATTCTTATCATTACGGAGAATCAGTGCTGGAGGAGGGACCCTCCGGCCATAAAAAACAAGCTCCTCAGTTCGAAAGAGCATTGCTGATTACAGACGGAAAATGTTCCAGACTGATGATATCGGGTACTGCAGCAATTGTCGGACAGAAAACTTTTGCCCGCGGAAATGTGGAAGAGCAAACCTTCCTTACGATCAGGAATATAGAAGCGCTCACCAGCATCTCAAATCTGAAACGCCATTGTCCCTCCATGACCGTTTTCCCCGACAAATATGCTTACCTACGCGTGTATGTCAGGAATGAAGCCGATCTTGAAAAGGTGAAATCAATCTGCTGTAACCATTTTGGCAATGCACCGGTCAGTTTCGTCGTGGCCGATATTTGCAGGGAAGATTTACTGGTTGAAATTGAGGGAGAAAAAATCTCCTGAATGACCGGGATGGCCTTTTGAGGCCATTCCTGTCGTTCGCTTTATTTCCTTAAAATGACCATCGTTGCCCCGTAGCCATACTCCTGAAAGCTGGCGTCCTGAAAGGGGTACTTTTTATACTTTGTACTCAGTTCGCGGCGCAGTTCCTGCTTGAGCACACCATTTCCAAGCCCGTGAATAAAGACGATTTTTTTTGTCTGCTGATTTGCGATCGCCGCTTCCATCTGCTCCCGGAACCTTTTCATCTGAAGGTCGAGCATGTCTTTATTGGATAAACCGGCTGTGCTGTCAACCAGCTCATGCATATGCAAATCCACCTCCACCAGTTCGGGCGTTTCCACCTTTGGCTGTTGCGGCTGACGGGCCGGTTCTTTCAGCCGGATCACCTTTTTCACCTGCTTTTCGGTGAGCTGCTCCAACGCGATGTCCATCTCCGTTTCATTCAGCTTGTACATCATCGCCTTTTCCTTGAAAAAACCCGACGGGGTAAAGCTGCCGGCTTTGTAAAATTTCACCGGGTTCACGCTGATCTTTCTGCGGACCGGCTTTTCCAGGCGATCACCCTCTTGCCGGTAAAAGATCAGTTGAAAGCTGTATTCAGGCAAATTGGCAATCTCAACCTGCGAAATACTTTCCAAAAGCAACTTCGTATTGGGTTCGAGCTTTCCCGCATCAATGGTCTCGTAAACTGAATCCTTCAAGTGGCTGTAATGATAAAGCAGGTAAAAATTGCAATCGTTCACCAGATAAAGCCGGACTTGCCCGTCGAGCGGATTCGCGCTGTTCTCAGGAACGAATGCGAGATAAAACTGCGGCTCATCATTGCCTTTCAGCAATACCGGTGGTTCTTCGGCCCGGACCTCCGGCGGAGCGGCCGCTGCTTTCGCCTGTCTGGCAAACTGCTCTACAGTTGGCTTTTCCCCTGCAACAGTCTCTCCCGAATCCAATATGATTTCCGAGAGAAGCACCGGAATTTCAAAACCATCTTCATTCTCAACATGAACCATGTTCTTACTGACGATCTTCGTGACAACGCCGCCTCCTATGTCGTTTAAAAACTTAACTCTGTCTCCCAGTTTGTACATTTCTTTTTCAATTTTTGTACAAAACTACGAACAATTTTCGCTGCATCCGATTATTCTGTAATTTTGCCGCCCATGAAGCCGGAAAATACAGAAACCTCTCTTTTGAAGCTGAGCGCACAGGCACTCGATTATCCCCTGCCGGATGAGAAGATCGCCCGTTATCCGCTTCCCCGCCGCGACCAGTCCAAACTGTTGGTGTGGAACAACGGCCGGATCACGGACTCGGTATTCCGGTCGCTGGCCGACTTCCTTCCCTCCGAAAGCCTGCTGGTATTTAACAACACGAAGGTAATCCGCGCCCGTTTGTTGTTCCGGAAAGAAACGGGAGCGCAGATCGAAGTCTTTTGCCTCGATCCGGCCGAGCCAGCCGACTACCAGTTGGCCTTTCAGCAAACCCGTCACTGCAGTTGGAACTGCATGGTAGGCAACCTGAAGAAATGGAAAAACGAGGTGCTGGTCCGCGAGATTCAGCTAAACGGGGAGGTCGTACGCTTCTGTGCAGAAAAAACAGCACAGCAAAACGACACCGTTCAGGTCCGCTTTAGCTGGGATCATCCCTCGGCCGACTTTGCCTCGCTGATCGAAGCAGCCGGGATCCTTCCGATCCCACCTTACCTGCATCGTGAAACCGAAGCCGGCGACCTGGAACGTTACCAGACCATCTATTCCAAAATAAAGGGATCGGTTGCAGCGCCAACTGCCGGCCTGCATTTCACCGATGAAGTTTTTGCAAGTTTCAAGGAAAAAGGCATCACATGGGATGAAGTCACGCTGCATGTCGGAGCGGGAACATTCCGGCCGGTTAAAGCGGAGCTTATCACCGATCATGAAATGCATGCCGAGCAGATCTTTGTGAACCGGCATCTGGTCGAGACGCTACGCTCCGGCCGGCGGAAGCTGATCGCCGTCGGAACCACTTCGATCCGCACCCTTGAAAGCCTTTACTGGCTGGGGGTGAAACTGGCTTCAGACCCCGGCGCCCACCCGGAAGGCCTGTTTGTGGAGCAATGGCTGCCTTACCAGAAAAGGAAGCCGGTTACCAAAGACCAGGCGCTCCAGGCAATCCTGGACTATATGGATGCACAAAATCTGGCGGTCATCCCGGCTTCCACACAAATTATCATTGTGCCCGGATACCGGTTTCAACTGGCCGATGGCATGATCACCAACTTCCACCAGCCGCAAAGCACATTGTTACTGCTGATTGCTGCATATCTGGGCGAAGAATGGAAACGGATCTACGATCATGCGCTTGCAAACGACTACCGCTTCCTCAGCTACGGCGACAGCAACCTGTATCTGAACTGTTAGCCATTAGCTTTTAGGCTGACTTGTTTTTAGCGAATGAGCGAACACAGGCCTGACTTTTTTGTGTCAGGACAAAAAAGAAATTGTCATTTTGGAAATGCGGTGTCTTTTCTAACATTGTTGCGAGCGGTCACTTGTATGTGGTCGGGCGGGAGTTCCAACAGAAATCCTGTCAGACTTAAATTCCATTTACCAGGCGTGGTAAGTTAATACCTGTCATAATGATATTTGCAACTGAAAATTAAGATTTCGTTACCCAAGACCTGATAAACCAGTCTATGTTCTCTATCAATCCGCCGTGACCAAAATCCTGCCAAATCGTATTTTAGCGGCTCGGGTTTACCTTTTCCTTCAAAGGGAGTTCTCTGTATATCTTGGATCAGCTCATTTATTTTCTTCAGCATGTTCTTATCTTCGGTGAGCCATGAGATATAATCCTCCCATGAGTTTTTTGAAAACGTGATCCTCATTACTCTTCGATAAGATCCTTTTGAAACCCTTTTCCTTCTTTCATTTGCTTGATTGACTCATAAAGCCTGTCTGCATTAGCTTTAGAGCTTAGAAGATGAACCGTTTCCATGATGGAGTTGTATTCATCCAGGGAAATTAAAACAGTCCCTTTCCCGGTACCCCTTTTTATAATTAAGGTTTCATTATTCTCCTCAACGCTATCAAGATACTTCTTGAGCTTTACCCTAAACTCAGTATAGTTTGCAGCAATCATAGTAGTCAAGTATTTCATTAAGTACAAATATACGTACTTTATTAATATTTCACTATCTCGGTGTCAAGTTTTTCTTCTTTTCATAGTACACTGCATCGTAGGGATCCAATGCCAATAGCAACTTTGAGCTACTTTTCAGGCATCACAAAAACGCACAAAATTGACGCTCTTATTCCCTGTTCCAGTAACTAACAATCATTTAATCAATTATACACTAGCATGTTAAGTAATTAAACTTTAATACTTAGTCAACATTTAGTCAACGCCGTCAAAAAATTCTCACCTTAGATTAATAACTACTTGATATCTTTGGTTTGTAGTTAGCTATAAGCACATTGTTTAAATCGATTGGGGTAACAGTGGTTAACCCCCTTTTTATGAAATCATAAACGATCACCAGCATCTCATTCAGAAAGTCATATCGTTCCAAAAGCAATTGCCAAGTGTCGCCAAGAGATAGATGCCGGCAGATTTCAAACTCTTCCTTTGTGACACTGTGGCGATGGTGCTTTCTGAGTACTAAATGCTACCTGCAAATTCCAACATTAACCTGTCCCTGTCAGCGTTTGCTGGCGGGGCGGGATATTTGATCCCTCGTAGCCGTTCTCCTCGGTTGTAAACAGGAAAATGAAGTGCAGTGATTTCGGGAAAATGACATACAGTATTTTCGGGAACAGTCAGTGCAGTGATTTCGGGAACAATAGTACAGTGACCTTGGAACAAAAATAGTTTTCTTTTTTAGTCTTCATATCTTCATTTGCGATTTTAAAAAATAGTTTGTCTGTTTTCCATACGATAGCTTTTCCCCTGGAGTTGGATAAGCTGACATTTAAAAAGCATTCTATCCAGCAAAGCCGTTGCCAGGGTTTCATCATCCAGGGATCTTGCCCATTCTGCCGGGGATTTATTGGTTGTTATAATAAAGGACGTGGTCTCATAAATTTGATTAATAAAAACAAAGAAGCGGTTTCCGTCATCTCTGTTTAAGGGTAAAGTCATTACATCGTCAATAATGATCAGCTGGGCTTCATTTAGTCGTTTAAATTCTTTTGAAGCACTGGGAGTCACTTCCTTTAAACGGAGGGTCGCCAAAATATCACTCATGTTGCGAAAGTAGGCCTTGTATCCCCTGCTGATGGCATCAAAAGCAAGACCTGCCGAGATAAAGGTTTTTCCGGTACCGGATGGTCCGCTGAGCATGATATTGTATGACTGGTCCAGCCAGTTCAGTTCTCTGAGCTGATTGAGCTGGGTGGCCGATATTCCGGAGGTAAAAGAATGATCATAGCTTTCCAGGTCATGTTTGACAGGTAATTTAGCTAATTTGGTCCGTATGATCAGCTGCTTGGCTTCCCGTTCCCTGATCTCATGGGCAAATAAATTATAAATAAACTCATCATAACTGGGACTGTTCTGTTGGGCTGTTTCCAGCAGATCCTGGATATGGCTCCCGATACTGGATAAACGAAGACGGGAGGCCTGGCGTTTTATAAGTGGAATGTATTTGCTCATAACGACAGGATTTGAGAAAACAGGGCTTCATAGTGATTAATGTCTGATTTCTCCGGCTGGATGTTGACCATCAACTGGGTCTTGGCATCGCCCAGTGGCTTTATCTGAGGCTGAATGAAAGCCGGTTTCTTTTCCCTGGTCTGGTTCTCCAGTATCGCCTTAAAATCATTCGCACTAAAAAGACTGTTGCGGATACAAAACTCCAGGGCGATTTCCGAACGCTCAGTTCCATGCTTTTCTGCCTGAGTAAGTATAAGGCTGAGCTGATCACGGACATAGCGGGGATAAAGCAGGTCTATTTTACCCATGAACAGATCGATTTGCGGACTGTGTAAAAAGAACTCCCTTACCGTGCTTCTCAGCTGGTCCAGCTTGATGGCAGTATTACGACGGTGATTGTTGTTAACCACATTGTTTCCCACTCCCGCAGGAATAAGATGGGTTGTAATCAGTGCACCCGACTCATCTTTTACATACAACAGGTTTTCTGATTCAGTAAGGTAAACACGGGTACTGTCATTCTTATAGGTTCCGAAAGGAAGAGAATAACTGTTACCGCGATACTTGATCGTATTTGTTTTAAGCACTTTGTAGCCATTTTCCTTCGCTACAGGAAACAAAGCATGCCAGGGGTGAAGAAAAGGCTGTTCCAGGCACCATTGTTCCTGCGGTATTTTCCGGGTGGTATTATGTACCATTGCGTTCCCTGTCCGGTTAAGCCAGGCAATAACCTGCTCGTTGAGAATGCTTGTGCTGATATAGGCCCGGTGAAAGAGGAAGTTCTGTTTGGTATATTTGACTGTATTCTCTACTTTTCCTTTACTTTCCGGGTCTGCTGCGCGACAAAAAATAACTTTAAAGGGGCGGCTGGCCTGATAACGATCAAAGATATCGGTCATCCGGTAATCTCCTCTGTTTTCACTGTGCAAGAAGACACTGTCCTGGTCATAAATAATCTCCCGGGGTATGCCTTTGAAGAACTCGAAAGCTTTTTCATGAGCTTGCACAGCACTTTCTGCAGTGAAAGGCTTGTCCCTGAACCAAATAAATTTTTGACGGCTGAAACAAAGCAGCATAATAAAAAAATATACTTTGGTCCAATCCCCAGTGCCGGTTCTTAGTTTCTTTTCGCCGAAATCGACCTGGGCCTGCTCCCCGGGAGAAACATCAGGCACGGCAGAATACTGCCGCTCAGAACCGGTCATCCGGGGAATGCTGTGTTCCTTTCTCAACAGCATCACGTAATTATAAACTGTTTTGGGATCAACGGCAGGGAAACCGGCAAATTGCTCTTTAAGCCTGTCGTGCATAACGGCTGAAGGAGTGTCTGCATAGCGTTGAAGATAATTTACTATAAACTCCCGGTATGGAGCCAACAGCAACGCCCTTTTATCCCGCCTTTCCAGGTATGCATCGAACTGTTCTTCTTTCATTTCCAAAAGCTTTTTTGCCGTCCGGAAATTAATCTTAAAATGGTCCGCGATCCTTTGAATGGAAAAATGTTCTGCTTCGCGGAGCCGGTGAATCTCATGATACATAATGACAAGTTCTTTTTTTTGCTTATCCATTGCAGTTTCTCCTTTTGTGTTTATCCCTGCAATGTAGCAATGGTTAATAATAATTATAACTTATCACTGCATTCTTGTTCCCGTTTTTACTGTATTATTGTTCCCATTTTTACTGCACTTCAATTCCCAAAATCACTGCATTTGTGATTCCCGGTTACACCTCGGTTTTTATAATCCGTTTTTAAACTCCTTTGCGAATTTACCTTTTGCATCCAAGTATTTAGAAGATAAGCTGTCTGGTATAAAGAAACGTGAATGAACAAACCTCATGAAAATAAAGAGCACAACTATAATGAGAAAGTTTGTTATAAACTCCGATGTGAAAAGGTCGTTCTTGTCTTTCAAATTTGTCAGGTTGTAAATCATCAAGCCAAGAGAGAAAATAAGAAAGACAACATTCAACACCAACCAAGCCCTCGGTTCTGTGCGCAGTAGATTGCCAGTCTCAGCTACGCGCCCGTGTACACTCAATTTCCCGCTATGATTCATCTCCAAAACAAAAAATTCAGACGAATCTAAGTACTCAACATTAATGGCGACAATATCCCGTTTCTTATTAATTTTTGTCTTTATGGTTTCGTCACTCTGAATAATCCTTATGGAATTTATCTTATTAGATGATTTTATTTCAAGTCTTGCAATCTCCTTTTTCGTGATTGTTTTTAGCCCATTGTTGTAAAATAATATCCTTGTATCAAATTCTGTCTCGTCCTTAGTCCAGTCAGAAATGTTCCTACATCCCCGGCAAATTCTTCCTGTTGAATAAACCAGTCTATATAAGTTTCTAAAAGAGAAATAGTAACTAAACGCTAAACCTATAAACACAGATGCGATGGTCAATGCATTACCTGGTCCGATCCTATCAATTATCTCTTGTAAGGTCTCAATCATAACTACTTTGTTCTGCCTAATTTCACTTTTTGCCGAAGTTATCGTTCAGTATTGTCCGTATCCAATGCTCATTAAACCTTGTAGATCGGACTTCGACACAAGAGCGTCAGTTTCCGGTAGGACTTGACGATCAAGAAAGGAGCAGAGACAACGTACACCTCTGCACAGGCAATGCAATTTGCAAATTTTGTTAAGCATTGTTTTTTTTCATTTCATCCATCATATCATGTAATAACTTTGGGAAAGCTTCTGCTTTCTCATATAAGTGTTTGTGATATAAAATATATATTGATTCATATTTTTTTAAATAATGAGATGTTAAAGCATCGATATCAAGTGTTTCAAAATCTTTGCATGCCTTCTCAGTTATTGCTTTGACAAAAATTTGGCTAAATATGTATATTTCTTCTATTAAATCCATTAATAACATCGGGTATGCCGTTGTTATTTTGCCATAATAGCTATCACTAATTTTCCAATCTATAGTCGCCATCAGGAAATTTGCCATTGACGAAATGAACGATACATGAATTGATTCAGATAAAAAAGAACGCTGATTTTTCCTTCTTCCAATTAAAAAATCGATATATTCCTCTGTTATCCTTATCTTACGAAATAATTTCACATGATCTTTTTTTAATTTATCTTTTGAGAAGTTTTTCCAATAAAAATCATTGCTATCATATTTTTCCTGAGTATTTGCAAAACGGTCGTTGAGCTCTTTATTTATAAGACAAGCATATAAGACATCAATGGTTTCGATGAAAGGTCTTTGTAAATTCTTGGTGCAATCAACAAAACCAGAATGAAGCATCTGCCTAATTCCAATTGATAACGTTACCAACTTTGCTGTTAAAACAGTGTATGAAAGACCTACTTTACTATTCTTACAAAGTTCGTGGATTCTTATTATGACTTTAATTCCTTCATCAAATAGAATCAGATAGTCATTCATTTTGGATGAAAGAAGGGTCTTGTTTATTTTAAAGTTTTTAAGAAATATTTCATCTAAATCTATATTCGGATTTATCCCTGAAATTTTCTGAAATGCTTTATCTAATTTTTTTGATATTGGTCCAATATTACAAGGCTTGATATCTATCATTGTTGTATTTAAATTATGCCTTACTGGCGACATGAAACGTGCTGGTATTTGGAACTGCGTCGGTATCCACCATTGCAAAAGCTTGAAACAGAAAGAAGCACTCGATTAGCTGCTAAAACCGGTATTTTTTACGACCGCGTGTTAGCTTTTCGTACTTTTTTCTTTAATCTTTATTACTTTATCGATTATCATTTTTCGACTTTTAAGTTCATTCATATCCGGAATGTAATTGTCCAGAAAGGTATTTGCCTCTTTAATATTCTTAAAAAAACCAGCATGTCTTAAGTTAAATTTTACAATCAAATGGTAAATCAATTGTTGAATTTCAAAACAAGCTATTAAAGGGTCCAAGCTATTACCACCCTGATGAACATACTCGTTTCGATATTGTCTTAAACTTTCAAGCATTTGCTTGTTTAGAGGCTTAGATTCTTTACCAGATAATGAATTACATCTTTTAATAAGTGTTTCATTTTGATCTGTGTCTGCTAAAATTTCTAAAACAGTCCAAGCTCTTAAAAAACAGATATATTTATTTCTTTCATCATAAGCATTCACGTATAGATTCAGAGCTCTTTGAATAGTCATTTGATGTTTAGGTTCACATTTATTGTATTGCTTAATAAACCAATGAATATTACTTTTCAAATTCCTATTGTTTTTTTCCTTTAAATCAACGACTTCAGTCTCTTTATAATCTTGGATAAAATGAAAATAATTAGAATCAGGACAAGTTCCATTTTCGTTATGAAGAGTCAAAATTTCGGCCAGAAGAATCTTGTTTATTGGTTTTGAAGAACGTTCTTCAAACCGAATCTCTATTTGAGAGTTAAAAATCAAGCAGAGTAGCGCCCTGAAAACTTCAAGCATCTCAATGGCTCTTTCATGAGCATCCTTGAAATCTTTTGATTTAATTTTTACAGAGACCTTTGTGTAATTTTTGTTTTCTTTCTTGAATTTATTCGTTAGATGGATTTTGTTTCTGTGATCTCTGAAAATTTTGGGATAATATTTCCCATGAATTCTTATTTCGCTATTCCCAATTTGTAATTTTCGAAACGGTAAACTTTTGATTGAAATAGCAGCTAATAAAATATAAGGATTTTCTTTTTTACGATAATGCTCGTCGTAATTATCAGAAAGTTGCTGGAGGAAATAATCTTTCGAATAATTTTTATCAATCGCAAGTTGTCTCAGTGATTGACTAAGGATTTTCCGTCTAATTGGAATGCTTAAAGAACTGCCATAGTCGATTATTGTGAGGAGCATCCATTCTAAATGGAAGAATTCAAATGTATGATAGCTTAATCTGTTGTCTTCGCCCAGACTAGTAATATTTTTAAGTCTGTTTAGAATGATTTCTATATTATGATTGTTTTCTGATTTGATTTTTACGTTCATACTTGTCAATCTTTTTCAATATGAAAGCTAACGTTATAGTGTTTTATCCGACGTTGATGCAAATTACAATAATAAAATGAGATTTTGTTAAGAACTAATGTAAATAATTGATTTAAATTTTAGATGTTGGGTACTACATAAGGACCGGCGGATGTTTTTCAACCGGTGGATAATCACTGGGCGTTGCATGCCGCTCAAAATCCTATTTATTACCTACTTGGGTGGGGTTTGTTTTTATCTAATTAAGTCAAGTATTCTAAAATGTTCATTTTAGTTATTTTATCACAAATCTCTGGTTTTACTTTGGATATTGGACTTTTCCCTTAAACCCTTGTATTTTTTACTGACATATTGGATTATTAAGGAAATCTCGTAATTTTCACCATATAATGCAACTGTAATATCAGTTGTCTTACCGAACCAACCAGCACTATACGATAAATGTCCTAAACTTACGGCAAATCCGTACTCATCAGGGTCATCTTTGTATAATGAGTTGCGCCATTCAGGTGTATCATAGTCTGGCTTTCCATATTTCTCAGTCATAAGATTTGCTAATTCTCGAAAATCTTTAATGAAATCGTTTTTATTAGAATGAGTGGGATTAAAAAGATATTTTGCCATCGTTAATTTATCGCTTGTAAATATGTAAACAACATCACAATTAATACCAGCTACAACATCAGAGAACAAATAGACATCATCAAAAGGAGAAAAATTGGTTTTGCCTTCTTTCTGCATTACCATCTGTTTTGAGTCACCCCATTTTGCCATTCTAAAATCGGCTTCTTTATTCTCAGACCCTTTAACTGTCAGAGAATAAATATGTGAATCCGAGAAAATCATATGCCGTACTTCTACAATATAATTATCTCTGTACCAAGTTCTATCCAAACTATTCACATGCTTATTATCAAATTCATCTTCACGTAGGTCAGGTTCTCCGAATAAGGAAATTAAACGACTATCCATTTCTTTCGAGAAATTTTTTGCATCGTCTAAAGCACTCTTGCTTTTCTCCGCTTTTCCAAAGCTAAAGGATAAGGACGCTAGTTTCAAAGAAGCAGAATCCACAAATAGCGAAGCAGTACATTCCTTGTCCCCCAAAACAATTCCTACAACTTCGTAATCGCTCTTTGTTTTGTTGTAGTTACTGTAGAAATGTTTACGAGGTTTTACTTGTGGCGAATATTTTGTTACAAAATCATTTTCACTAGAACTCCAGTCTATAGAATTGATAAATGGTAAAAAATCTGTTTGTGCAGATAAGGACATTGGTGAACACATCACCAAGATTACACTTGATATAAATAATACCTTTTTCATAATTCAATCCCTTATTCGTGTCGGGCGCAACTTTCAGTTTCTTACGCGTGCATGTGGCGGTCGGCGGTATGATTCTTTGTGTGTTTTGGTTTTTTTGTATTGGTGCTAACGGTTGTATATTTTTTGAATTTATTTCTGCCTTCGAATCCGGGGATATGCATATCCTGTTTCACTTACCAGTAGTATCATCATGTGCTGGCATCCTCTATACTTTGATAATAACCCAGCATTTCCATGAAGTTGCCGAACCGTAAAAACTCAATGTCTGGTGGGACATAGCCGAACTACTGTTGAATTCGATCAACACGATGGGGTTTTGAAGAAGGCTTATTGTTTTAGGATCGTCAAATCCTGCAATAGATTCTCTGGAATGATTTAAACTGTGAAACATGATTATCTTAGGGTCTGTTTAAAGTTGTCCTTTCCTTAATAGTTCTTTAATCCGATGCTAATGCAAATTACAATAATAAAATGAGATTTTGTTAAAAACGAACGTGAAGAATGGATCTAAATTTGAGATGTTAAATAAACGTTGTTGGGACGATGATGCTGGAGGCTACAGGACCACATGGTGGTGACGTAAATCTTGTATTGCTTTCTATATAAACCGGGAAATGAAAAGCCGAAATACCCGTCTTTCTACGGTAACAATAAAAACCACATCGCTTAGAATTATAGAATTGCCACTGCGTGGTGAGTTTCACAACTGCTACGAAATGACTGGCTGTAGTTCCACCAGGAATCGAATCCATCATTTTCCAGAGATATTCAAAAGTAACAAAAGTGTGTATAGTAGCCTATGAATTGTAAATTTTAATTGAAAAGTGTACACCCAATTTAATTGAAAAGTGTACAGGTAATCGGAGTAAAAGAGTCAAGGTTAGCCCTGCTCGTTCGCTCCGTTTCGGCAAGCCTTCACTGCGCTCTCTCGCAGGGCTAACCTGCGCTCCCAAGCAGTCACTCTTTATGATTAACTTCCGGGTGGACCAACACCCGGACAAATGATTACCTTAATGATTAAAAACGAGATTATTTCATTACTGCGACAAGGGTGTAATGAATCGCAGATTGCAAGAAAGAAAAAGTTTAGCCGGACAACGGTGCATAAGTGGGCAAAGATTTATCGTACAGCTCTGGCGCAAAGCAGCGGGGATGGTGCCCTGGAAGACTTCCTTTGCGAAAAGCCAAAGTACAA